>JBPCMC010000267.1:0-13635 GCA_051002645.1 Thermomicrobiales bacterium | reverse complement strand
TCGTCAGCATGATGACCGGCGCAGTGATCGCCAGGCCGAGGGCGAACTGCCCGACGACCTCCGGTGAGCCGAGTTTGGCGAGGACGACGAGCATTCCCCACTGGCAGGCGGCGTAGACGACATTACCGACGAAGGTCCACGAAAAGTTCGCGCGCAGGGAGCGCGCACCGGGCGGCTGTGCCGCCTCGGTCGCTATCGTCGGTGTGGAAACAAGCCCCTGCGTGCTGGACATACCGTTCCCTTGATAACCTCTTCGTAGGGGCGGTGCTTGAACCGCCCTCCGCAACGCGACTGGGGGCCGCTCATGCAGGCCAGGGAGGGCGGTTAAAGCACCGCCCCTACGCGGATGCCGTCGATTACGCGCTGAGCCTGATCCCGCCCGCTTCCATACTGTCCGCCGACTCGCCAAGAATCGCCGTGTCGTCCGCGCTTTCTTCGTCGGCGCGGTAGGCGCGGCTGCCGTAGACGCCGGCGCGTTTCTTGTCCTTCGTGAGCACGATGCCGAGCGGCTGGCCGGAGACCTGACGCAAAGCCGCCAGCGTCCGCTCCAGCGTGCGGGTGCCGGTGCGCCGCGCGTCCATGACGATCACCGTGCCGTCGATCGCCTGCTGCAAGGCGAGCGTGTCGGCGGCGGAGAGGAGGGGCGCGGTGTCGAGGATGATCGTGTCGAACTGCCCGCGCAGATCGGCGATCAGATTGACCATCCGGGGCGAGCCGAGCAGATCCGGCAGGTGAGTCAGTACCCACCCCGCCGTGAGGACGGTGATGCCGAACGGCCCCTCCTGGAACTTCGGCTGATTGCCGTGCTGCGTCCGCGCGAGGTAGGCGCTGAGGCCCTGATTGTTGCGGATGCCGAGCAGTTTGTGCAGCCGCGGCTCGCGCACGTCGGCATCGATCAACAGGACGCGCTTGCCGGCCTGCGCTTCGAGGAGCGCGAGGTTCGCCGCGACGACGCTCTTCCCCTCGCCCGGCCGGGCGCTGCTGACGGCGATTGCCGCCCCGCCGGTGGGCAGTCCGGCATTGACATTCGTCCGCACATGGCGCAGCGCCTCGCGGAAGGCGGCGATATTGGGCAGATCGCCGTCGGTGAGCAGGAGCGGCTTGCTGCCGCGCGTCGCGCCGAGGATACCCAGGAGCGGCACGCCGAACTTCTCCGCCATCGCTTCCGGCTCGTGGACGCGATCATCGCGGAAGTCGAGCAGCAGGGCGAGACCGGCGGCGAGCAGCAGCCCGATCACGCCGCCGAGCAGCGCATTGCGCAGCGGCGTGGGGGAGACCGGCTTGCCCGGCACACGGGCGGTATCGGTGACGGTGACGGCGGCCGCACCCTGCGCCTGCGCCACGATGATGCTCTGGCGGGTGTCGAGCAGGCGGCGATATGTGGCCTGATACTGGGCCAACTGGTCTTGCAGACGCTGGGCATCGCCCTGCGCGATGCTCCCCGTCACGGGAATGGCGCGCAGTTTGTCGAGTTGACCGGACGTATCGGTGTAGCGCGCCCGGATGTCCTTCATATCCTGGTCATACTGCGTCAACTGATCCTGCAAACGCTGGATTTCCGGCGCGGCGGCGCCCGTCGGATCCGGGGTCGTCTTCAGTTGATTGAGGCGGCTGGAGGCGGCCGCGCTCTGGTTGCGGATGTCCCGCATGTCCTGATCGTACTGCGCGAGCAGTTGTTGGAGGCGCTGGATTTCCAGCGTCGTGGCGCTCGTCGCGTCGATGCTCGTCCGCAGTTGATTGAGGCGGCCCGAGGTGTCGGTGATCTGGCCCTGCACCGTGTCGAGATCGCGGTCGGTCTGCTGGAGGATGACCTGCGTATTGCTCGTCTGCAGATCCTGCGCGCGCTTGACGAAGAGCGTCGCCAGCCCGTTGGCCGTCGCCGCGGCGCGCCCCGGATCGTAATCCCAGACGGTGACGTCGATCAACTGCGTGGCGCGGATGACGGTCACGCTCGTGCGCTTCTTCAATGTCTCCGCGTTGATCGGCAGGCCGACCTGTTTGATCGTCTCATCGAGCAGCGACGGGCTCTGCAAGAGTTGCGTGTAGGTCGTCGCCAGTTTCTCGCTCGTCAGGAGGTCGTTGTAGCTGGATGGCCCCGGAGACTGGACTTGATTGACCAGGAGGCGCGCCGATGCCTGGTACGTGGGCTGCTGCCGCGCGCTCAGGGCATACCCAGCCGTCCCGAGGATCAGGCCGCCGAGGATCGGCAGCCACCACCAGCGGCGAATGATCTTCCAGTACTCCATCATGCCCATTGCGCTACTTCCCCTTCTGGCCGCTGCGCCCGATCCGCATCGCGCGGATCGGGATGATGGCCGTCTTATGCGTTCCTATTACCGTCAAGATTATTCTCTGCCATATGAGCGGGCGCACTGGCGAATGGTGCGCACGACACGCTCCATCTCGTCGTCGGTCAGCGTCGAGCCGGAGGGGAGCGAGAGGCCGGTTTCGAACAGTTCTTCCGCCACGGCCCCGCCGATATGGTCGCACCCCGCGAAGACCGGCTGCGTGTGCATCGGCTTCCATAAGGGGCGGGCCTCGATGTTCTCCGCCGCCAGCGCCTGCCGCACGACCTCGCGGTCCGCGCCGAACTGCGCGGGGTCGATGAGGATGTTGATCAGCCAGCGCGTGTGGCGGCCCCAGGGCGCTTCCGGCTGGAATGTGATACCGGGCAGGTCGCCGAGCGCGCGCACGTAGGAATCGTAGTTGCGGCGACGGGTGGCGACGCGGTCCTCGACGACCGGCAACTGGCCGCGCCCAATCGCCGCGAGGACGTTGCTGAGGCGATAGTTGTAGCCGATCTCGGTGTGCAGATAGTGGACCGCCGGGTCGCGCGCTTGGGTCGCCAGTTTGCGCGCGTGCTCGATGGCCGCGCCGTCGTCCGAGACGAGCATCCCGCCGCCGGAGGTCGTAATAATCTTGTTGCCATTGAAGGAGAAGGCGCCGAACGTGCCGACGGTCCCGGCGGCGCGCCCCTTGTAGGTCGTGCCAACGGCGGCGGCGGCATCCTCGACGAGCGGGACGCCGTATTCGTCGCACGCGCCCTTGATCGCATCGAGATCGGCGGCCTGGCCGTAGAGATCGACGACGACGACCGCCTTCGGCAGCTTGCCGAAGCGCGCGCGCCGCGCCAGCGTCTCGCGCAGCAACGCCGGGTCCATGTTCCAGGAGGTGCGCTCGCTGTCGATGAAGGTCGGGCGCGCGCCGCAGTAGGCAATCGGATTGACACTGGCGGAGAAGGTGAAGGTGCTGCCGAGCACTTCGTCGCCCGGTCCGACGCCGAGCAGGATCATCGCCAGATGGAGCGCCGCCGTGCCGGAGGTCAATGCGGCGGCATACCCCGCGCCCGTGAGCGCGCAGAACTCGCGCTCGAAGGCGTCCACATGGGGGCCCAAGGGCGCGATCCAGTTCGTGTCGAATGCGTCCTGCACGTAGACCCGCTCGAGGCCGGACATGTGCGGCGGCGACAAATAAATCTTCTGCTTGGTCATAGGCATTGCTGCAACTGCCACGGCGCTTTCTCCATTCTCATTACTGCGTATCCAAAAATCGGTTGCCAGTAGTCAGTAGTCAGTAGTCAGTTGGAAGCAGAAGCGCTTCGCGCGTTTTCTTTCTGGCTACTGGCTACTGACTACTCCCCTAGCCATCGCACGCGGCGTACATCAGTTGCTCCATTTTTGTCGTGATGACGACCCGGTCAGCCGCGAAGGGGCGCGCCTGCCGCGCGACGTCGGTGACGATCTGGCTGAGGTAGTGATGGTTGTTGTACCGGCGGTCCCGGTAGTCCAGCACCGCGCCCGTGTCGAGCGCTTCCTTCATCTCGACGATGCTCTGCTCGAGCGTGTGGATCGGCGCGAAGCCGAGCGTCTCGCGGATTTTGTCAAACTGAACGTAGTAGTTGCGCTTGTCGACGACGAGGTCGTTCGTCAGCACGTCAGCATCCGGGATCAGCCGCTGGATGATCTCGCCGACTTCCTTCAATTGATGGTTTTGCGCGTCCGAGCCGACGTTGAATGTCTGACCGGTCACGTCCTCCACCGGCGCTTCGAGGGCGAGGACGAGGGCGCGGGCGATGTCATCGACATGCACGAACGGGCGCCACTGATCGCCGCCGTGGATGGTGATCTGTCCCTCCTTGACCGCCTTCGCCGTCATTACATTGACCGCGAGGTCGTAGCGCGGGCGGTAGGAATGGCCGTAGGCGGTCGCGAAACGCATGATGACGGGCGCGAAGCCCTCGTCGGCGAGGTCGAGCAGGGCGCGCTCGGCGGCGATCTTCGTGTTCGCGTAGAGTGAAACGGGATTGAGGGCGGAGGTCTCATCGAGGCGCTCGTCGCTCGCGCCGTAGACGCTGCAGGTCGAGCCGAAGATGAAGCGACGGACGCCCGCCCGCTTCGCGGCATTCGCGATGACGCGGGTCGCCTCGAAATTGGTGCCGATGGTGAAGTCCTCATCGATCGCGCAGGCTGGATCGCCGACGATTGCTCCCAGGTGGACGACCGCCCCGATCCCCGCAACGGCACGGGCGACGACCGCACGGTCGCGGAAGTCCGCCGCGATCATTTCCACGCGGGGGTGATCGAGGACCGCACGAATCGCGTCGTCGCCGTACATCAGACGGTCCAATATCCGCACGCGGTAGCCGCGATCGAGCAAGCGGCGGACGAGGATCGAACCGATGTACCCCGCCGCGCCCGTGACCAGGACGGGAGCCTCACTGATTTGCGTTGCAGAAAAATCCTTTGCATTCATTGTCGCACCCTCCGCACTACTGTTCTTCCTATTCGGTCGAGTTATTTGTTCTACAAAACTCGCTACCCGACACGAGAACAGTACCGCAGTTCAATGATGCCCTCCTGTCATGTCAAGGGCTGATAGATGACAATTCATTCAGATACTGACAGCTCTTTCCAAAACCACGCCATCGCAACCCATCAGTTCGTCATCTTCGCCGGAGAAACCGGGCACTACGCTTCCGATTCAATGTCCGCCGTCTAACCCGGTGCTATCCGCTCGGCAAGCAATCGCTGCGAGGAATATCGCCGCAATACGATACTGGCAGCAACTTCTAAAATACCGTCACTATTTATATAACGGTGCAATGTCGTCATTCATGATGCGTGGGAAGAAAAGTGCAGCGGATGGGGACGTTCCGCTATTCTCGCGTTCCTGCCTCAACCGCACGCAGGGTGAGCAGCGAACCAATCAACCACGCGCCGCCGATCAGGAAGCCACCGATGACGTCGGTGAGATAGTGCGTATTGAGGTAGACGAGGCTCGTGCCGACGAAGCCGACAAGCACGACCACGGAAAGGAAGGCAAGCGCACGCCGCCAGCCGGAGAAACGGGCGGCGATCAGCGCGCCGATCAACCCGTAACTGACAAGCGTGAGGACGGTATGATTGCTGGGGAAGAGGTAGTCGATCACGCAGAGCGGCCCGCGCGCGCAGAGTTGCTCGGGCCGCGTGCGATGAAAGATGCCTTTCAGACAGAGCGTCAGCAGGAGCGCCCCGCCGGTGCTGAGGATCACCACGGCGGCGGCGCGGCGGCGGTGTAACCGGATCAAGACGAGCGCGGTGAGCGGTACGAAGAAGGCAGTCGCCGTGCCGATGTCCACGCCGAGATGCATAAGGGGCGTGGAAAATGCGGTCCGCAGATGGTCGCGCACGACGCGATGCATGTGCTCGTCGAAGGCGAGTGTCCGGCCGGATTTCACGACGATGCCGAGGGCGACGAAGAGCACGACGAGCAGCGCGGCCAACCCGAGTTGCCAGGTGACTGCCCGCCGCGCTCGCCATGAGCGCGCGTCCTCGTCACCCCTGACGCATCGTTCCTCTTCGGTCGTCGTGGAAATGACCTTCGCCTCCTCGCACCGATAACCCCTGCCAGTTTCCCCACGCATCAGCACGCTCATGCCGGGGTGCTGCCGGTCCTCAGTCTACCACAGCGACACAATTAGCACGCATGAGTATCGGTATCTGACAGCGAGGCGCGCCGTTCATCCGCGAGTGGGCAAGATGCGGCGCAGGGCACGGCGCAGCACGCGGCGGAACTCGTGCGGGATGAAGCGATAGCGCTTGCCGTCGATGATGGTGCACGATCCGCAGACGGCGAGGGTATGGAGGCCGTCGCGGTACGGGCCGTCGGCGTACGGCTCGACGGTCGTCACGGCCTCCTCGGCGAACTCGGTCGGCGTGAGGCGGAGGACGCGATGGATGACCACGGCACGTCCATAGGTGGCGGCGGAGTCCTGACCGGGCCGGTAGAGGCGCCCCGCATGGACGAAGGGGGTCCCGGCGGGGCGGGCGGAGCCGACATCCCGCTTGATGGGGTTGGCGGCGTGCGGCGTCCACGGGCCGAGGATTTCCGCCGCGTGCCAGGCGTGCAGCGTCGCGCCGTGTGTGCCGTCCATCTCGGAGCAGAGCAGCCACCAGCGCCCCTCGTGCGGGAAGAGCGTCGCGTCCAGCGCGGCGAACCCCTCGATTAAGGTCGCGCGGCGCTCCCAACGGTGCGGGAAGTCGGTCGCCTCGTAGAGATGGACATCGCGCGCCGTGCCCGTCTCGGGGATGCAGTAGATACGACCGTCGTGCCGGACGATATACGGATAAGACATGTGGACCGGTTCGCGGATCACCGCCACCGGCGGCCCGAAGCCGCCCGGCGTGGAGGCGAGCGCCGCGATATGTCCCTTCCCGGCGGCGTAGGAGAATCCTTCCGCGAGGATGACCGGGCCATTGGCCGTCTCGACCATGAACGGATCGGCGAGGAAGGAACCGCGCGCCGGTTCCGGCAGCCATCGCACGGGAGGACGCGCGCCCGGCGTCAGGAATGTCTCGATCGGCGCATCGACGATGCCGATGTTCCAGACCTCATGCCGGAAAAGCCGTTTGTAGGACACGCCGGGCACGCGCCAGAGACGACCGACCAGGCTCGCGTATCTCTTCCCGGCTCTCATCAACGGCATGACCGACATCATGCGGTGCATGGTACAGAAACTGCTCTCCGATTGATAGAGACTGGGCCTGACACCCCTGCATACGTAGGAGTTACGCAGTTCGTGGCAAGAAGCCCGGTGGTAGCAGGCTTTCCAGCCTGCTACCACCAAGAAAAGGCATACCCAATTCAGGGCCGCCGTGCGGGAAGCGGAGCCGGTGCGGGGAGGAGATTCGGGCCGCTCGGCTGCGGCGGCACGGGCAGCGGGCTGGGGATGCCGATATGTGGCCCCTGCGGCTGCGGATCGGGCAGCGGGTTCGGCACGAGAAGCAACTCGTACGCGCCGATGTCGCAGTGCGCGCTTTGCGGCCGGTGCGTCCCCCGCTCGTCCATGCTGTTCACCTTGCCGGGCCCCGTCAGCGCGCAGACGGCATCATTGCCCGCGTCGAAGGCGGGAGAGTTCGACGGGATCGCCATCGTCTTCAGATAGCTGCCGTCGGGGAGGAGCGTCGCGCCACCGTTATCGGCCAGCGCGCCGAGGATCGGGTTTCCGACTGCGATCGTGGCGCCGCAGGATGTGTCACCGGACTGGAGGTTGTGACCACCGTCTACGATATTGGGCATGAACTGCGGGATGCCGCAGTTGCCGCCGGTATTGCCGGCGATGATCGTGTTCGTCACTGTCACACCGAATTGGGTCGTTTCCGTGTAGATGCCGCCGCCGTTCCCGGCTGTTGTCGCGGTATTGCCGGCAATCGTGCTATTCGTCACCGTCTTTGTACTTGCACCACTGTTGTCGGAGATATCAATGCCGCCACCAGCCGTTGCGGTATTACCGTTCACGGTGGTATTGGTGAGCGCCAACCCACCGCTGCTCTTGATGCCGCCGCCTTTGCCGCTGAGCGCCATATTGCCGGAGAAGGTGCTGCTCGTCACCGTCAGACTGCCCTGGCTGAAGATGCCGCCGCCGCCGAGCGGGGCTGTGTTGCTGGAAAACGTGCTGCCCGCCACCGTCAGACTGCCCCCACTCTGGATCGCGCCGCCGATCGTGTTCGCGGTATTACTGTCGAAGACGCTATTCGTCACCGTGCCGCTGAAGTCGATCGCGCCTCCACCTGCGGACAACGAGGCGTTGTGGGAGAAGATACTATCCGTCACTGTGGCGTTACCGGCGCTGATCGCACCGCCGGTGTTACTCGCCCCGGAGGCCGTATTCATGGAGAAGGTGGCGCCGCTCACCATTATCGAACCGCTGGCATTGATCGCCCCACCGGAGGCGGTGCTGGAGTTGCTGGTGAAGGCGCCTCCCGTCACTGAGAGAGTGGCGCCATCGTAGATGTTGATCGCGCCTCCTTGCCCGGCAGAGTTCCCTGAGAAGTTCGTGCCGATCGTTGTCACGGGGCCGTTCTTCAGGATGCCGCCATCTACGCCGCCATTGCTGAAGATGCCCCCACCGGCGTCGGGGGCGCTATTGTTCGTGAACGCCCCGCCCGTGATCGTCAGCGGGCCACCGATATTCGTGATGCCGCCGCCGGTGCCGCAATTCGCACAGCCGGGATGGTAGGCGGCGTTGCCGGAAAAGGTGGTGTTCGTCACCACGAGCGTGCCGAAATTGTTCGCAATCCCGCCACCGCTTGACCCACCGATAGCGGAGTTATTGCTGATCGTGCTATTGCTCACCGTCAACATGCCGTGATCGCTAAGGATGCCGCCGCCGCCAACGGTGATGGCGGCGGCATTCGCGGTGATCGTGACGCCGGAGAGTGTGAGCGTACCATCATTAAGGATGCCGCCGCCATTGCCATTGCCGGCATTGCCGTGTTGGATCGTCAGCCCGCTGATCGTGGCGTTCGTCACCGTGTTAGGCACGAAGAGGACCTGGCTGCCGGTGCTCGGTGTCCCACCCGGCTCGCACCCGGCGCCGCAGCCGCCGTCGATGATCAGTGCGGCCGCCCCCGGCCCCTGAATGGTGACGTTCCGGGGCAAGCCGAGCGTCGCCGTCAACGCGATGGTGCCGGTAATCGAAAAGGTGATGGTGTCATTCGGCCCAACCGCCGCAACGATCGCGTCGCGCAGGCGGCACGACCCTACAGCGTGGCCGCTCGCGCAATTCGCGGCGCTCGCCGCGCCATCTCCCAGGCTATCGACGGTAAAGGTCGTCGCGCCCACCCGCTCCATCGGGACCACCGGGATAAGGAGCACCGCAAGCACGAGCGCCAGGCCGATACGCCCGCTCCGGTGCATCGCATTCCGCAGCAAATTCCCCATGTGTTCCCCCGCAGCATAGTGTCATATCTACCCTCGCCAGTATCGGGCATGAGCGGGAAGAAAGAACCTGGGGGATTCCCTGGTTTTCTCGCGAAAGATGGGGAGAATCGGCCATCGGCGGATGAATTGAGCGCGTGAGGGTCGGCATTAGCCGGTAACGGTGATCGTCCCGGTCATATAGTCGGTGTGCGCGAAACAGAAATAGAAATACGTGCCCGGCGTATCGAAGGTATAGGAGACGGTGTCGCCCGCGTTTGAGACGGCTTGATCGTAAAGGCCGTTCGGCATCAACAGATCCAACGAGTCGGTCGCGGTGACCGTATGGAGGACGGTCGTATCGTTCACCCACTGGACGGTGGCGCCGACCGGGACGGTCATCTGGGCGGGGCTGAAGACGTATTGCGCGTCCGCGTTATCCGGCTGCTCGACCATGTGGATGACGATCCCTGCATCATCCGCCCGCGCGCCATCGGGGTACGCGGGCGAGGGTTGCGTCGCCGCCAGCCCTCCGGTTGCGGCGCCACCGAACCCGAGTGCGCCAATCAAGCCGAGGCCAACAATAGCCGCCCACATCCGCCGCACTATGGTCACGCATTCCTTACCGTATTCATCCTGAGCGCCAGTCCGTGCATCATAGCATAGGCGACTCCGGCGGATGATGTGCGATCCGTCAGATGCCGCCGCCGCCGAGCAGTTTGCCTGACCAGCCGATCACCCACGGGGCGACCCCGGCGACGATCGTCACGAGCGTGACGGCGATGAGCGTCAGCATAAGGAGCGGCGATGTCGTGATGACCGCCGCTGCGGGCGCACCGCTTCGCTGCTGTGCGGACCCGAGGGGCAGGATGGCGAGGAAGACGCGCACATAAGCGGCGACGGTCACGACGCTGGCGAGCGCTGCGACGAAGACGACCCACGGGTTGACGCTGTTCAGCGCGGCGGCGAGCAGGGCGAGTTTGCCCGCGAAGCCGGCCGTCGGCGGGATGCCGCCGAGCGAGAGGAGCGCGATAATGAGCGCGAAGGCGACGCCGCGATGCCGCGCCATCAGCCCGCCGAAGGCGAGCAGCGACCGGCCTTCATCCCCCGTCCGCCGCATCATGCCGAGCACCGCGACCAGCGCGCCGGTCGCTGCTGCATACGCGACGAGGTTGAGGAAAGCCGCCCGCGCGCCCGCGCCGGTGCCCGTCGCCAGCGCCAGCACGACGAGGCCGATCTGCGCGATGCCGGAGTAGGCGATCAGCCGCCCCATCTCCCGCTGCAAGAGCACGCCGATGCTGCCGACCAGCACGGTAATCA
The DNA here is from genome assembly GCA_051002645.1 of Thermomicrobiales bacterium. Lineage (GTDB taxonomy): Bacteria > Chloroflexota > Chloroflexia > Thermomicrobiales > JALYUS01 > JALYUS01. Next base: position 3,138 of record JBPCMC010000267.1, on the reverse strand, counting down.
GCGCGACCGTCGTGACGAGCGGCCCCCAGTAGGATTGCAGGCCGGGCACCGCCCCATAAAGCAGCCGCACGAAGGCCGCGATCACCGCCACTTTCGTGCCGACCGCGAGGATAACGAGCACGGGAGTCGGCGCGCCGGAATAGGCATCCGGCGCCCATTGATGGAAGGGGGCGAGGGCAAGTTTGAAACCGAGCCCTGTCAGTACGAGCCCGAGGCCGGCGAGCAGGAGCGGCACGGTCGCGCCACTCTTGTTTGCCGCCACCGCCGCGATCGCGGCGAACTTGGTAGAGCCGACCGCGCCGTAGACGAGGGCGGTGCCGTATGCCTGCACCGCCAGCGCGACGACGCCAAGCAGGAAGTAGCGCAGCGCCGTCTCCCGCCCGCGCGGGAAGCCCGCGAGCAGATAGAGTGGCAGCGCGAGCAACTCGATGCCGATCAATAGCACGAGTAAATCCGACGCGACGGCGAGCACGAGCATCCCGCCCGCCGCGAAAAGGAGGAGCGATTCGTAATCGCCGCTCTCCCACCGTTCCGCCGTGCCGTAGGGCAGCGAGAGAAGGACGGTGACGATTACCGTACCCATACCGAGCAGCCCGAAGGCCACCGCGAGGGCATCGACCGTCACCGTGCCACCGAATGCCGTCCGCGCATCCCGCCAGCCCCAGAGGATCAGCCCGCACGCCGCGAGCAGCCCGAGGACGATGATCGCCGCCGCGACCGTCCGCTGTTGCGGCGCGAGCGCGGAGAGCGTCAGCAACAGCAGCGCCGTCACCGCGAGCGCGATCAACGGCGAGAGCATCATATACGGGACGGTCATACACCCCTCCGGGGAGCAATGAGCAATGAGCAATGAGCAATGAGGAGGTCACTCACCCACTGGTTGCTCATTGCTTCCTGTCCAGAGGGCACCCGCTCATCGCTCATTGCTCGTTGCTCATTGCTCATTGCTCCCCTCAGATCACCCGCAAGAAGTAGAACGCGAGCAGGAGCGCGCCCAGTGCCAGCCCGGCGACGTAGCGATGGAGATTCGCGTGCCGCAACGGCGCGAGGGCGGCGGCGATGCCCCGCTCGTCCGGTCGCGGCGGCTGCGCTCCCTGGGCGAAGTCGGCGATATCGATCACGGGCCGGATGACGACCTCATGGACGAGCGCGTCCAGCCCCATGCCGCCGAGCAGCCAGCGTTGCAGGCCCGAGCCGCGTTCCAGCAGGCTCCGTCGCCGTGCGGGGTCGCTGACCAGCCACCAGGTTATCCCCGCCGCAATAAGCGCGACGAGCGTGCTGATGACGGCGCTCTGCGCCTTAATGTTCACGACGCTCCCACCGAGACGCGGCACAAGGAAGCGCTGAATCGGCAGATACCCCGCCACGACCGCGAAGAGGGTGAGGAGCCACTGCGGGGCGGTCATCACCGGGCCGGGCGGGTGGAGATGCGCGGTGTTCGGCGGGCCGAGGAAGGTGCGCACGAAGGCGCGCGTCGCGTACGCCGCCGTCAGCGCCGAGATGGCGAGCGCGGCCAGATAGGGCAGGATGCCGTGCTCGCGGGCGACATCGACAATCGCGTCCTTCGAGAAGAAGCCGGAGAGCCCCGGCGTACCGACGAGGGCGAGCGCACCGACCGCGAAGGCAATCGCCGTCTGCGGCAGCCGCCGTGCCAGCCCGCCCATACCGTCCAGCAGTTCCTCGCCATCCAGCGCGTGGATGACGGACCCGGCAGCGAGGAAGAGGACCGCCTTGAACGCCGCATGCGTGGCGAGATGGAAGGCGGCGACGGCCGTTGCGTCCATACCAATCGCAAAGACCATTAGCCCCAGTTGGCTGATCGTCGAATAGGCGAGGACGCGCTTCAAGTTCGGCTGCACGAGCGCGCATAGGCCACCATAGAGCGCGGTGACCGCGCCGATGGTGGCGACCAAGCCATTGAGGTTGCTCCGGTCGATCACCGGGAAGAGGCGGATGAGCAAATAAATGCCCGCCGCGACCATCGTCGCCGCATGGATCAAGGCGGAGACGGGGGTCGGGCCGGCCATCGCGTCCGGCAGCCAGCCGGAGAGCGGCAACTGCGCCGACTTCGCCCCCGCCGCCAGCAGCAACCCGACGACCGCGACAATCGCCCACGAGCGCGGCAACTGCGCCGCGCTCGCGTTGATCGCCGCCATGTCCAACGTGCCAAGTTTGCGGATGAAGACCGCCATCGCGACGATCAAACCGATGTCGCCGACGATGTTGTAGAGGAATGCCTTGCGCCCGGCGGCAACGGTGCCGGGGCGGTCATACCAGAAGGCGACGAGCAGCGCCGAGGCAATGCCGACGCCGATCCAGCCGACCGCGAGCAGCGGCACCGAATCGGCGAAGGTCAGGAGAAGCATCGCGGCGATGAAGCCGTTCAGTTCGGAGAAGAAGCGAGCATACCCCGCGTCGCCGTCCATATAGCCGACGGCATAGAGATGGATCAAGCCGCCGACGCCGGTCACGATCAAGGCGAGGAGGGCGGAGAGTGGATCGAGCAAGAGCCGCGCCCGGACGGTGAAATCGCCTGCTTGCAGCCATGTCCACCCGCTGGAGACACGCACCCGGTCGCCCGAGGCGAGGCCGACGAGATCGAGGAAGACGAGGACGAAACTGACGAAGACGGAGCCACAGGCAATCGCCGCGATGGCCCGCGCGCTCAGGCGTTCCCCACCGAGCGCCAGCAGGAGACAACTCACCACCGGCACTGCCACCGCCGCCCAGAGCAGATTCACCACCGCTTCACACCCCGCATCGTGATTCCTGCCAACCGCCAAGGCGCCTATTCGCCCTAACCCCCAGCCCCTTCCCCATACTGCCCAGAGGGCACCCGGAAGGGGAGCCGGGATTGAATACGGTCTTGGCGATTCAACCGCTCCCTACGGGGCCGGAGCATAGCATCTGGTTCGTGCAATTTCAAACAATCTGCACGGGGCCGTCGGTAGCGCAGGCCAAAGCCTGCGAGCGAGACGAAGGCTTTGGCCTGCGCTACCGGGGTAACTCGCTTAGCCTGGATTATTCATAAACCGCGATTGTCGCACGGGGGCGGTCCTCCCCTACCGGCGGCATCCGAATCGGGGCTTGCACAAGGGACTGAGGGGCCATACGTTTCGTCTCGTGGCATCAGATGAC
>JBPCMC010000266.1:0-9890 GCA_051002645.1 Thermomicrobiales bacterium | reverse complement strand
TGATCGCGCCGACGATGCGCGCGCTCGTTGCGGACGTCAACGCGGAGACGGGCGCATCCATTGAAGTCCGCGCCATTGAGAATCGCCTGTTCGGGCCAGACATTACCGTCTCCGGTCTGCTCAGCGGCAAATGTCTGTTGGAGGAGTTCGGCGGCGAGCAGACGGACGCGCCCCTCTTCCTCCCCCGCTCGATGTTCGACGAGCGCGGCCTCGTGACAGTGGACGATATGACGCTGCCCGCCCTCTCCCAGCAACTTGGCCGGACGATTGCCCCGGCGGGTCAACTACTTGAAGTCGTCCAGACATTGGCCCGTATGCCCGCGCACGGACACGCACAAACCTTTATCCCCCTAACGATCATCGAGGAGACACCACATGTCGCAAACGGATAGCCACGACCCGCATCTCGCCAGCGAGGGATATGTCGATTTGAACGGCGACGAGAATACCACCCATCTGCGCGAGCATCAAGCGTACCTCGTCGGGCTTGGCATCCCGGCGGAGGTAGCGTCCACACTCGACCACATCGGCATCCAGGCGGCGACGACGCCCGCCTTCGAGCAGATGCTGGAAATCTACACGCAAGGGGCGCGCGGCTCGTATGTGGTCGATCGCGGCGACCGGCGGATCGCCATGATCGACCGGGGCGACGGCCTCTATCGCGTCGAACTCTTCGAGCCGCGCGCCGGGCAGGAGGCGCGGCCCGGTTTCGTCCACTACGCCTTCATCTGGCCGGACTGGAAACCGCGCGAGGACGAGTTGCGTGGTCTGACCGAGATCGCACGCACCAGCAATCTCAACGGCAACTGGCTCGCCTTCCTCGCCACACCGGACGGCTACGAGGCGGAGATTGTCTCCGAGCCCGTCAACTTCGACTGATTGGACGCATTCGACCGGATCAACCTCACCGGCACTGACGGCGCGGCCCGCCTCGTCGTCCGCGTTGTGCCGCGCGCCGACCGGAACGCGATTGACGGCGTAACGGAGACGGGCGCCGTCCGCGTCCGGCTCACCACCCCGCCCGTTGAAGGTGCGGCGAATGCGGCGCTGATCGCGCTGCTCGCCGATCTCCTTGCCATTCCGAAGCGCGACATCGCCATCACGCGCGGGGAGCGCGGGCGCGAGAAGGTCGTGCAGATCGCGCTCCCACTCGCCGCAATCCGCGCACGGCTACGGGCTGCAACAGATCGCAAATCGCGCTGACGAGCAGCGGCGATCCTTCCTGCGTGAAGTAACCAGGCCAGTGATCGCAGGGTATGGTCCGATAGACGGTGTTCGCCGGTAACGCGGCGACGATGCGCGCATGATTGCGGGCATGCAGCGCGCCATGCCACGGTCGCGGCAGGCGCGGATAGACGCCCTGAATCCAGTCACGCTCGCCTAGCACACATCCGACGGACGCACTACCCGCCCAGTCAGCAGGCACCTTACCCGGCAGCAGCGCGGGGCCGAAGAAGACGAAGGCTTCGACCGGGATCGAAGGCCGGAGCAGCGTCGCCGCCGTCTGGACTACCGGCACGCCGCCACTGTAGGCGACGAAGGCGAGCGATTCGCCCGACTCCAATGGGGCGGCGTTCAGGTCAGCACGGATGGCATCGGCCAGAAAGCGCGCGTACCCTTCTATCGCTCTCCGCGTGGTCGTGGCAAAGGCGGGCACGCCGAAAACGCGCTTGTCCCGGTACGGCCAGAGCGCCCACGCCCGCCAGCCCGTCGCCTCGGCAAGCCGCTCCGCGAGCGCCGTGAAGAGATGCGGCGGTTGCACGCGCCCATCGTCGCCAACGCCGCCCGAGACGAAGACGCCGTTGACGACACAGAGGCGATACCGCTGCACCCTTCCGTCGAAATCGACCATCAGCGGCTCTCCCGCACGCGTTTCTGATAAGCCCCACCACGACCACTCGCTATTGTAGGGCAACGAAACGGGGGTGGGCGATTGCCCACCCCCTCAGTCAGCGGTCATACGTTCGGCTGGGGAACCTCACCCCCTGCCCCTCTCCATTGCCATGGAGAGGGGTGACTCGCGGGAAGCACCGTGGCTTTCCGTACAGATTGATTTTCCCTGCATCGCTCCCCTCTCCATCGCAATGGAGAGGGGGCCGAGGGGTGAGGTTCCCCACCCCTCAGCACTTGGTTACTTCGGCATATTCTTCAACGCCGTGTACGACGGTCGTGGCGATCCGTCGCCATGGAGAACGCCCCAACCGAACTTCTCGTCGTTGACGGCGTCGCCGCCCTTGGCTGCCTGGAGCGTGAAGGGGAAGTCGAGGTTCCAGACGAACATCACGCCCATCCACGGGTACGACTTGCCGAGCGCGAATGCCTTCGTCAGATACTGCGCCTGCTGGTCCTCCGAGACATGCAGCGCGTACTGGTAGCTCGGCACCAGTACCGTCGAACTGTCCCAGCCGAACTCGGTCAGCCACATCTTCTTGCCGGATTCGCCGTTCTGCTCCATCACGTTGCGCAACTGCACGATGCGTTTGAAGTAGAAGGAGTTGTCCTTCGTATAACTCCGCCCGCCATCCGGGTCGGTGCCACATGCGTTGGTCGGCGGGCTATCCGGGTAGGAGTTGTCCGGCGGGTTGCAGTTCGAGCCGGGGTGCGCGCCGAGCACGTCGTAGTAGTTCTTCACCTCGCCGCCGTTGATCTGGTAGATCTGCTGGAGATACTGGACATCGTCCAACGCGACCTCCGGGTGCCCGGTGACGCCGGTTGGTGTCTGACCGCCGAAGACGACGGTGATGTTCGGGTCGCTCACCTTGAGCGCCTGGTAGCCCGCCTTGAGGACAGGAATATAGGCGCCGACGTTGACCTGCCCGCCCGTCTCTTTGGCGTAATTCTCCTCGTTCCAGATCTCGTACGCCTGCACTTTGCCCTTGTAGCGGTTCGCCATGAAGGTCATGAGATCGCCGATGTCCTTCGGGTTGTTCGGCAGCCCCTCGTTCGTCCCGGCCCACCCGGGCGAGCTCTCAATACTGAGCAGTATCTTGGCGCCCTTTGCGGCGGTCGCGTTCACGAGCGCATCGACCTGCGCGACGTAGTTATTGCCGAACTGACTCTTGGACGGTTCATAGGAACTCCAGCGTACCTGCTGGCGGATCCAGTTGAATCCGGCGCCACTGACCTGCGCGAACATCGTGTCTTTGCTCCCGGCATCAAGGCCGTTAGCATCGACATTGAAGCCGTAGCCGTCCGCGCCATCGCCGACATGCAGGCCGGCGTAGCTCTTCGGCAAGGGCTGGACGGAGGTCGCACCGCATGGCCCCGTCCCGATGCAGTCCGGCTGCTGCTGGCCGGCGGGCTCAACGGCGGTCGCCGACGCATCCAACTTGTCCGCCTGCGCCTGCGAGGTGCCGAGCAGACCGAGTTGCACCTTGTACGGGTCCGGGTTGTCGGGGTAGTACTCGAGGCGATAACGCTCGAAATACTGCACGCGGTGCGTCTTGCCATCACCGGCGGGAGGCGGCGCGACCTGTTCGTCGAAGGGTTCCGATATGGGAAACCCGAAAATCTGGATGCTCTGCGTCAGGTTGCCGTTGCCCGCCGCCTCCCAGTAGGCGCGGATCGCGCTGTTCCCGGCGTTGCTCCCACCAATCGAGTGATTCGTATCGGGGAACCAGAGCCGCCCATCGCTCGGTTTCGGCACGGCCTGGAAGTTCGCGTCGGTCTGGATGCGGCCGCCCGCGAAAGCGGTCCCAAGCAACCGACCGAGCACTTCGTACTGCGTCCCCTTGTTTTCGGGGTGCTGCTCGAAAACGGCGCGTTCGAGATACTGCGTCGGATAGGTCTGCCCGTTGGTCGATTTGGAGTTGAATACTTTGGTAATCGGGAAGCCGAAGCGCGTCAGCCCGCCGTTGCCGTTCCAGTAATCATTGAACTGCCCATACAGATAATGCCCGGTCTCCTTGTAGTAGTTCGACGCCGCACCCACGGACGAACCGCTCGTCGCGAGCATACTGGCAAGCATCAACCCCACCAAACCAGCACTCAACACACGACTCAATCTATGCACGCAGTTGCCTCCCTCCCATACGCATGTCCATCTCTTCCCCAGCATACTGTATCATGTACGTACAGTCTAGTTCCCTCCGCTGCACCCTATCACACGCCAGATTAAAACGCACCGCCTGCAACTAGATTCATCACACAATGCACGCGCCGCCTCCGAAGAAGCGGCGAAAGAGTGATAGTCGAGGAAATGACCTCACGGTTTCTTGGTCGGGATCGCCGTCGTCGGATTGGCCGCCGGGGTCGGCTGCGGCTTGGGCGGCAGGGTCGCCTGCACGGTAGCCGACGATTGCGCCGGCTTGGTCGGCTGCGCGGGAGCCTTCGTCGCCGCCGCCGGGGTGTTCGGCGCAGTCGTCGCCTGGATCGCCTTCGGCGGCGTGATGTCCTTGCTCAGCAGGAACTTGTTCGGCCACGCCTGGTAGTGCGTATTGAAGACCGCCTGGCGGATGACGCTGCCATCCTTGCCCTTGACGGTGCGCGTGATCGCGGCATCTTCGCCGCTCTTCGCGAACTCGACCTGTTTCTTCGTGCCCGGCGGCAGCGTCGGGTCAACTTGATACTCGTCGTCCGGCGCGGCCGTCTTATTCTTGATGACGGAGTCGCCGATGTCGACGTTGTAGCCCAGGTCCGGGCCATAGATGCTGATGTAGAGATTGCCGCTGTCAATCGCCGTCTTCACGAGCATGTATTTGTCCGTCTCGTTGCGGAACTTAAAGTCCACGCCCGGCGAGAAGACCGCCGCATCGAGGCCGACGGGATAGCCGCCCTGCGTGTAATAGCTGACGAGGTAGGCGTGGGGATTGCGCTCCTCGATGGGCAGGCCGCTATACATCGCCGCGCGGAACATCGTCGTCGCGACCTGACAAACGCCGCCGCCGATGCCGGGGACGGTCTGCTCGGCAAGGATGACGTAGCCGTCCTTGTAGCCTCGGGCGGTCGAGATCTCGCCGATCGAATCAAGGAATGAGAAGACCTCACCCGGCGCGATGACCGTGTCATCGAGATACCCCGCCGAGACGGCGATATTGTGCGCGCGGGCGGCGTCGGAGCCGGAGAAATTGGAGACGCCGCGCGCAATCCGCGTGGTGATGCCAAGTGCGCCCACGTCATCCGTGATGCGCGGCTTCTGCACCTCGACGACGAGCGGAATCGCGCGGACATCGCCCTTCCATGCGGCGAGAAGGGCCTGCGATGCCTCCAGATTGAGGCGCTGGCCGTTCTTGGCCGACTCCCGCACGACGAGTTGCCCGTCCCAGCCGATGACGGCATTCTTCGGGTCCTGCTTCAGTTCACCGGCAATCGCGTTGAGGCGCGGGGTGAAGGCGCTGCTGTCGATCCGTACGTCGAGGTTCGGCCCGAAGCGTAATGCGCTCACCAGTTCGTCGTGCGAGAGGTCCCATGTGCGGTCGTTGAAGGTCAGCGAGAGCGGCGCGGAGACGAGCGCATCGGCGCGCGCCTTCGCCTGCCCCGCCGCATCGGTCGTCACCGTCGGCGTGGCGAAGGTCACCGGCAGGGCAAAGGATGTCCCCTTCAGGTGGGCGGTGCTATCGAGCAGTTGCTGACGCAGCAGGTCGCGGTCCAGTTTTGTGCCGTCCGCGCCGGGCGTCACGACGACTTGATTGCCCTTAACGCCGACCGTGGCATCATGCGGCGGGGTGCCGAGTTGGGTCTGCAAACCATCCAAATAGGCGTTGAGCGCCTGATCGTCCACGCGGACGTAGAGCGGCACGTACTGCTTGGCGCCATGCTGCATCTCGAAGGCGCGCCACAACTGCCCGACCGGGCCACCCGACCGCCCGGCCCCATACGCCTCGCTCACCGTCCGGTCGAGATCGATCGTCATGCCGAGATCGGTCAGTTTCGGCGTCCACTGCGTGCTATTCGTTGTCAGCGTGACCGGGCCATTCAGATAGGGATCGAGCGTGTGCGCCAATACCCCGCGCGCCGCGTCCGGGGTCAGGCCGCCGACATTCTGATCGTTGATATAGACATTCTGATAGAGCTTGCCGTTCAGCGACTGGTGAAACGCGAAGCCGCCGACTGCCAGCAGGCAGGCGACCAGTGCCATTGCACCGGCAGCCATCACCACGCGGCCCGGTATTCGCCGACGGGCGCCGCCACCGCGTTGGCCGGGAGGCGTGCCGCTCGCACCCGTATCGGTGAAATCGAGCGACGATGTCTGCTCCCATGGCGGGGCTTGCCGGTCGAGTTGCACATCGGTCGCGGACTGTGCGACGTGGGCGGGCGAGAAGCGGATGAGCCGTCGCTGTTGAGCCATGCTATGTCCCTTAGTTCTCGTTGGCGTGAAAAAGTTGACGTTCCCTGTCCGTTCGTCATTAGTATAACGAGCGAGACGCCAAAACGGTGCGGTTTCGCGCGCCCAATTTTGCGGCGCACCGATAGGCGGCGCAGATCGCGGTGATCGCGACTAGACAGGCGGACGAAGGGCGAATTGCAGCACCACCCGCCCCAACTGCACGGTGTCGCCGTCCGCCAGCGGTTGACTACCGCGCACGCGCTGGCCGTTGATGTACGAGCCGTTCATGTTCTCCAGATCGTCGAGCATCCAGCGCTCCCCGAGTTGCCGGAAGCGCGCGTGCTCGCTGGACGTATAGGCGTCCGCCAGCGAGATGTCCGTGCCCGCCGCCCGGCCGACGACATTGCCCGACCGCACATCGAGCGTCGTGCCGCGCAATATCCCCGACTCCGCACCATCGACGACGACGAGGTAGGCGACGCCCGGCGTGACGGGGCCGCGCGCCTGCGGTCGCCCCGGTGCGACGACCTGTGACGCGGCATCCACCGGCGTCGTCAGCTCCCGGCTCAGGACGCGGACGACCATGATGATGAAGAAATAGAGCGCGAAAATGAAGACGACGCGGAGGACGAAGAGAATATATTCAACCGACACGGGCGCCGCTCCCCCGGACAGGCGTCACGGCGACGCGGCGGGATCGCCGACCCGGAAGAGCAGCGGCGTGCTGCCCAACTCAACCAGGTCGCCGTCCCGCAGCAGATGCTCCGAGACCCGGCGACCATTGACGCGCGTGCCGTTCGTGCTGCCCAGATCGATCAGGCGCAGCAATGTCCCGGCCGGTTCGACACGGACGTGATGACGCGACACATCGTTGCTTTCCAGCACGACATCGTTATCGAGGGCACGTCCGATCGAGAGGTCCGCGAAGCGGAGCGGGAACGTCCGGCCACTGAGGGGGCCGTGCGGCACCGAAAAGTGGGCCACCACGCCCTGCGGGAGCGGCCCGGAGGGTGCATGCGGCGCGGGGACACCGGCGACCGGCGCGACCATGCGCGACCGGGGCGCTTGCGGCGGGGAGAGCGATGTCCGGTCCTCGGCGACGTTGCGCGGGGCGGGGGGGCTGTAGTCGCGTTGCCGTTGTGGGGCGGGATAAGGCGGCGCGCCACCGGCGACCGACCGTTGCGACCTGCCGGGCGCTTCGAGCGCCGTCTGCACCTGCACGTCCCGACGCCCGACTTGCGGGTCCTGCACGATCTGTACGCGCACCGGGCCCATGAAGCGGTAGCCGCGCTCGGCGGCGATCTCGCCGAGCCACTGCTCGAACGATTGGCAGAGGGGCGTCTCGATCTCCTTGAAGGTCGCGCCGTCCTCGGGGTTGAGATGGACGCGGTACTCGTTCGGCACGATCGTCCCATCAACGGAGACGAGCGGGCGCGCCTCCATCGCCCGTTCGAGCCGCCTGCCGATTTCCGCCGGTTGGATCTGGCTGCGGAACATCTTACCTACCGACCCTTCTACCGCACGTTCCATCATCCGTTCGAACCGGTCAAGGCCGCTCAAGGCGCCCCCCTCGCGCGTTGCGCAATTATAGCGACGCGCCTGCCCGCTCGCAATTGCCCGCTCGCGCGCACCTCACGCACCGGGCGACGATGCAATATCCTTGCCGCATCGTCCACCTTTATGTGCCGAACGCATCCTTGATGCGGCCCAGGAAGCCCTTGCCGTGCTCGTGGACCTCGACACCAAACGATTGCGCCAACTGGCGGAGCAACTCGCGCTGCTCGTCGTTCAACTCGGTTGGGGTCTCCACGCGCATCGCCACCACCTGATCGCCGCGCCGGTTGGAACGGAGATCGGGCACCCCTTTACCCCGGACGCGGAAGGTCTCGCCCGTCTGCGTCCCGGCGGGGATAGTGACCTTCTCCGGCACGCCATCGACGGTCGGCACTTCCACCTCCGCGCCGAGGGCGAGTTGGGCGATATTGACGGGCAGCGTCATCTGGATCGTCGTGCCGTCCCGCCGGAAGACCGGGTCCGGCTGCACCCGCGCGACGACGTAGAGGTTCCCTGCCGGGCCGCCGCGATACCCCGCGTCGCCTTGCCCGGCGATGCGAATCTGCATCCCGTCGTCGATCCCGGCGGGGATGGAGACCGAGAGGTTCTTGGTCGCCCGCACCCGGCCCGCACCGCGACAGGTCGTGCATGGTTCGGTAATCAGCACGCCCTCGCCGCCGCAGCGGTCGCACGCCGAGGCGGTCATGAACTGGCCGAGGATCGTGTTCTGCATCCGGCGAATCTGGCCGCTGCCCGCGCATTTCGGGCAGGTCTCGGGCTGCTTGCCGCCCTCCATGCGCGTGCCGTGGCAGGCCGGGCAGGTATCCTGCTGCGTGATCGAGAGTTCCTTCTCCACGCCAAAGACGGCCTCCGCGAAGGCGAGCGTGACCGTCGTACGCAGGTCATCCCCGCGCATCGGCGCGCCGGGCGCTGCCGCGCCCCGACCGCTACCGCCGAAGAATGAGTCGAAGATGTCGCTGAAATCGAAGCCGCCGAACGGGTTTGCGCCCGCGCCGCCGTTGACCCCGGCGTGCCCGAAGCGGTCGTACGCGGCGCGCTTGTCGTCGTCCGACAGCACCTCGTACGCCTCGTTGACCTCCTTGAACCGCTCCTCGGCGCCGGGTTCGCGGTTCACATCGGGGTGATACTGGCGCGCCAGGCGACGGTACGCGCGCTTGATCTCTTCGCCGCTCGCGCCGCGTTCGATAGTGAGTACTTCATAATAATCCCGTCGGGTTTGCGCCATCCCTCAGTTTCCCTTACCGTACGAAAAGCGCGGCAACGATGTCCGCGCGACCGATCAAAACGCATACTAGTATACGCGGAAAACGCCATTTCGTGACACGGTGCGCCAGTCCGATTGATACGGGTGGGGGCAGGCCACCGAGGAGGCTTCGCAGAATGATTGCCGGCACACGCGTCACGCTTCGTCCCTTCCAACCCGACGATCTCCCCGCGCTCCGCCGCTGGCACGACGATCCGGAGGTGATGCAATACTGGGGCGACCGCTTCCCGATCCTGGCGGCTCATGCGTTCGAGGCCGATCTTGCGCCGAACGGCCGCTTCACGCAGTTCGGCGAGAACGGGTACTTCTGCATCTGCGACGAATCAGGCCGGGCAATCGGTCGTATCGACTACGAGGGGTTCGATCTGCCCGCGCGACAGGCGGAACTGAGCGTCCTGATCGGCGAGAAGGATGTCTGGAGCAAGGGATACGGCACGGAGGCGATCACGCTCTTTCTCGAATGGCTCTTCAGCGATCGCGCCGCGCACCGCGTCTGGCTCGAGGTCTACCCGGAGAATACCCGCGCCCAGCACACCTACGAGAAGATCGGCTTCGTCCGCGAAGGGACGAAGCGCGAGACCTGGTTCGTGGATGGCCAGTGGCGCGACGAACACCTGTACAGCATGTTACGGCGCGAATTCAACGCCAGATACCACCCGGAGCGGCCGCATTCCGATTGACGCGACCGGCCATTCCATGTACCATGAAGCGCTGCGGATTGCGATCCGCGTTTGCGCGTGCGATGAAGATTGAGTCTCAGGGAAGGAACCGAACGACGTGCTGAAG
>JBPCMC010000265.1:0-6387 GCA_051002645.1 Thermomicrobiales bacterium | reverse complement strand
CAATGGCAGGAGCGAAGAACGGCCACGGATTCTCGACGCGCGCGATCCATGCGGGCGAGCACGCCGACCCGACGACGGGCGCGCACAACACGCCGATCTACCAGACGACGACCTACGCCTTCGACTCGCTCGAACGGAAGGCGGCGGTGCTGAGCGGCGAAGAGGAAGGCTGGGTCTACACGCGCGCGGGCAACCCGACGACTGCCGCGATTGAGAAGAAGATCGCCGACCTCGAAGGGGCCGAGGCCTCTGTCGCCGGGGCGTCCGGCATGGCGGTGATCGCCGCCGCGCTCCACTCGCTGCTCCGCTCCGGCGGCCACGTCATCGCCTCTGACGATGTCTATACATGGGCGAATGTCTGGTTCGAGGAAGAAGCGCCCGCCTACGGCATCGAGGTCAGCCGCGTGGACATCACCGACCTCGACGCCGTCCGTGCCGTCATCCGGCCAAATACGCGCGTCCTGTATACGGAGTTCCTCTCCAATCCCTCCATCAAGGTGGCCGACATCCCCACGCTGGCGGAGATCGCCCGCGCCCGCGACATCGTCCTGATCGTCGATAACACCTTTTGCAGCCCGTACCTCTTCCGCCCGCTCGAACACGGCGCGCATCTCTCGCTCCATTCGGCGACCAAGTACATCAGCGGGCACGGCGACGCGCTCGCCGGGGTGATTGCCGGCGACACCGCCCTCATCAAGCCGATTCTCCGGCAAATCGAGGTGCTCGGCTCGTGCATCAGCCCGTTCAACTCCTGGTTGCTACTCCGGGGCATCAAGATGCTCGAACTACGCATGGAGCGCCACTGCGACAACGCCCTCCAACTCGCCCGCTTCCTGGAGCGGCAGCCAGAAGTGACGGCAGTCCACTACGCGGGCCTCCCCGACTACCCCGGCCATGAGACCGCGAAACAGCTGATGGGCGACCGCTACGGCGGCATGCTGTCGTTCAAAATGACGGGCGGCTCGGCGGCGGGCAGCCGGTTCGCCAACGCGCTGCAACTCTGCGACCACGCCGTCAGCCTCGGCGATGTATTCACGCTCGTCTGGCCGCACCGCGACGACCTCGTCCGCGTCTCGGTTGGCTGCGAGAACGCCGCCGACATCATCGCCGACTTCGAGCAGGCTTTCGAGGCAGTCAGCGCGATGGCCGTCCGGTAACGGGATCAGAGAGGGAGACGAACCACCAAGGACACCAAGAACACCAAGAACACGGAGAAAGAAAATAAAGGACTCTTCTTGGTGTTCTTGGTGTTCTTGGTGTCTTGGTGGTTCAATCCCGTTCCCGCTGCCTGAGCGCGGATTAACCGAGCGCGAGGGCGATCACGCCGAGGACCATGCCGCTGGCGGCGACCACCCGGCGGCGGGAGTCGCCCTCCGCGAGCAGGCGTGCGCCCATGATCGTGCCGATCAGGATGCTGATCTCCCGCGCCGGGGCGACGTAACTGACCGGCGTGAAGACGAGCGCGCTGAGCACGAGGATATAGGCGAGTGGGCTGAAGATCGCCACGACGAATACCTCGCGCCGGTGTTCGCGCCACTCCATGCGGATCGCGTCCCGATGGCGGAGGGCATGGGGCGTCAGTAACGCCGTGCGGCCAAGCGTGTTCGTCCAGTCGAAGAGGAGCGGCGGGATGAGCAGGACGCTCACCGCACGCTTGTCCCAGAGGGTGTACGACGCGATCAGCACGCCGGTGATGAGGCCGTACATGATCGCCGCCCGTCGCCGCGCGGGATCGGCCGAATGCCGCCCCCCGCCCGTCAGGGCGAAAACACTGACCGCGACGAGCAGCGCGCCGAAGATCGCCAGCGGCGTCGGGCGCTCGCCGAAGAGGAGAATTGCGGCGGTGGTTGAGAGCGCGGGGCCGGTGCCGCGCGCAATCGGGTAGACGAGGGATAAATCGCCCACGCGATAGCCGCGCTGCAAGGTAAGGAAGTAGACGGTATGGAGGACTGTGCTGCTGACCATAAAGGCGACTTCGACCACGCCGATATGCGGTCGCTGAATGAGGACGGCGCCCAGCGCGAACGGCGCGTAGAGGACGGCGGAGAGCGCGTTGAAGAGCCAGACGAAGGCCGCGCCACCCCCGGCGCGTTTGGCGGACAGGTTCCAGGTCGCGTGGAGGAGGGCGGAGGAGAGCACGAGGGAGAGCGCGAGCAGCGTCACAACGAGGCTCCTGTTCACGACACCCGACGCGAGAAAGCCGGGCACGACGAAAGGCGAGCCTCAAGCCTTTTGTGCCATCAGGTGTGCGACTCCCGGTGCGAGAGCCGTGGCGCCGCTCGGTCCAGACCTCCGCCGCCCTGATTTGCCATCCCCACGAACGCGGGCGGCGAGCGGAACCCTAGGCGCAACCACATGCTGATAGCAGCATAGCATACGGGGCGGGTTCGAACTTCGAACTTCCGCTGGCTAATCGTCCCTATCCACGGCACGAATGCGTCGTGATACACTGGCCCCACACAGCGTACCGACGGAGCGACGAGGAGTACAGCAGATGGTCACGACGACACTCCGACGCCTGCTCACCGCAGACGAATTTCTGCAAATGGCAGCGTCGGGCATCCTCGATGAGGACGAATGGATCGAACTGCTCGGCGGGGAGATGTACATCAAGACCGCGACCGGTGTACGCCAACGCCATCTTTCTGCGGACGAATATCAGCAGATGGGCGAAATGGGCATCCTCGATGAAGAGGAACGGATCGAACTGCTCGGCGGGGAGATGTACCACATGGCAGCGATTGGGGTGCGGCACGCTGATACGATGCGGGCCTTGAACCGTATCCTGAACCGCCAGGTGGGATCGGTCGCACTCGTTGACGTTCAAGACCCTATCCGCCTCGATGATGAAACGATGCCGCAACCGGATTTCACGATTGTGCGCGATCGCCGCTATCGTGATGGGCACCCCACCCCTCAGGATGTCTTGATAGTGTTTGAGGTCGCGGATTCCTCGCGTGCATATGATCGGGGATTGAAATTCCCACGTTACGCGGCGGCCGGTATTGCAGAAGCATGGCTCGTTGATCTCACCAGCAATGTCATCGAGTGCCACAGCGACCCGCATGACGGCGCGTACCGCCAGATCACCATCGCCCGCGCCGGAGAGACGCTCGCCTCGACTGTCCTCGCGGAACTGACGATCCCGGTGGACGCGGTACTTGGTATGAGCGACACGCCATGATCGTCGGACGCATCGCATGTGTTGGCGCGTTAAATGGCTTCGTTCCTATCGTCTAAGGAGAGAGCCCCGGGTGAATCCGTAATGTTCTTCGGGAGACGTGCAAGAACGAATTGCTCAATCGCCAATGCGGATACACGCGCCTCTCGCGCCGTCTGCTCGTCCGGCCAGAATTCCGCGTCATACCGTAGTTCAACGGCATAGGGGACGAGCGGAGTGACGACATGAATCATCGTGGCGAATGATCCATCGAGCAGTAGGCAGAGTTCCACCAACTTCACAAGGTTGTGCGTAGAGGGGAAAGGGCTGTTCGCATGAGCGAGGTATGCCTTCAGATATTTTTCTGCCGCCTGCTGGGCATGGAAACATGCGGCATCGAGCGTGTTCGCTGCGATCAACGCTTCAATGGCAGTGAAGTCGCTACGCGCCTTCCGCAGCCAACCCCGCACGAGGTCAGTCTGATCTTTCATACACAACCTGCCCCTCGCGGATCGCGGTCGTCACGAATGCCTGTGGGACGGCGCTCCATTCCGCTACTTCCGCCGGGGTATAGACGAGAACATCGGCTTCGACCGGCACATCCGCGAGCGCGGCATAGAGCGGTGCCGCACGGCGGTAGCGCGGCTCATCAGATTCGGCAATGACGAGGAGATCGTAGTCGCTGTTGGTGCGCGCCTCTCCCCGTGCGCGACTGCCGAACAAGATGACACGCTCAGGCCGCGCAATCCTTTCGATGCGCGTTACTATGATATGAAGGATTTGCTCGGTCTCGGTCATTGGCTACTCCATACATCCTTGCCATCGTTACTCTATCAGAAAACGGCATACGCCGATGATTCCGGATCTATCATGGGCGTGCATGATCGACATCGCAACCAATCACGCGCGTTGACGCACTTTCCTGCCGACCGTACCATCGTCTCCATTCCCGTCTTGCGTGACGGGAATGGAGACGATGGAGGGATGCAATGAAAATCACCGGTATCGAGACGCACTATGCGGCGGCGCAGGGTCGCCCGTGGATTCTCATCAAGATTCTGACGGATGAGGGCATCGACGGCTGGGGCGAGGCGACGCTGGAGGGCAAGGAGCGGGCGGTGATCGCCGCTGTCGGGGAACTCGCCCGCTACCTCGAAGGCAAAGATGCCTCCCGCATCGAGCAGCACTGGCATGAGATGTATCGCGGCGCGTTCTGGGTCGGTGGGCCGGTGCTCAACACGGCGATCAGCGCCGTCGATCACGCGCTCTGGGACATCAAGGGCAAGGCGCTCGGCGTGCCCGTCTACGAACTGCTCGGCGGCAAGTGCCGCGACCGCATTCGCGCCTACGCGAATGGCTGGTCGCGCGGCGCGCAATCGCCGGAGGAGTTCGCGGAACGGGCTGTCGAAGTTGTTGCGATGGGTTACACGGCGATCAAATGGGACCCCTTCAAGCAGGCCGGCCTCTTCATCGACGCGGAAACGGCGGACGCAGCGGTCGCCAATGTCCGCGCCGTCTATGAGGCGGTCGGGCCGAAGGTGGACCTCTGCATCGAAGTCCACGGCCGCCTCTCCCCCGCGAACGCGATCCGCGTCGGCAAACGGTTGGAGGAGTTCAACCCTTTCTTCTATGAGGAGCCGATCCCGCCGGAGAATATGGACTCGCTCGCCCTCGTCGCCCGCGCCGTCAATATCCCGATCGCCACGGGCGAGCGATTGTTCACCAAGTGGGGCTTCAAGGACCTCTTCGAGCGGCAAGCCGCCGCCGTCATCCAGCCGGACATCTGCCACGCGGGCGGCATTTTGGAGTTGAAGAAGATCGCCGCGATGGCCGAGACCTACTACATCGGCTTCGCGCCGCACAACCCGAACGGCCCGATCTGCACCGCCGCCAGCATCCAGGTGGACGCCGCGACGCCGAACTTCCTCATCCAGGAGTTCGTCATCAGCGACGAGCCGCTCCGCAGCCAATTACAGCAGGAGCCGTATAAAGTCGTGGACGGCTACTTCGAGATCCCCAACCGCCCCGGCCTCGGCGTGGAGATCAACGAGGAATACCTCGACCGCGACGATCTCGTCCCGCGCGATATGTACCAGATGATCCAGCCCAAGATGTAGGGAAATCCGGGGATTGAACCACAGAGGCACAGAGGACACAAAGAGGGAACGGAGAACAGCAAAAGAGATTGGGGCATCAATCCTTACTTCTTCTCCGTGTCTCCTCTGTGTCCTCTGTGCCTCTGTGGTTAAGCGTCTTCGAGCCAGATGGGGTTGGACTCAGCGCGTTTGCCAGCCCGTGCGAACGGACCATAGAAAAGCCCGCCCCCATCACTGGGAGCGGGCTTCGACTTCGATTTACTCAGTCCTGAGTCCTCAGTCCTCAGTCCTTTAGTAATCCATGCCACCCTGCGGCATCGCCGGGGCCGGGGACTTCTCGGGGATGTCCGTGATCAGGGCCTCAGTGGTGAGGATCATCCCCGCGATGGAGGCGGCGTTCTCAACCGCCGAGCGGGTGACCTTCACCGGGTCGGTGATACCGAGCTTGATCATGTCACCGTACTGGCCGGTGATCACATCGTAGCCGATGTTCGCGCCACCCTCGGCGCTCTGGCGGCGGACCGTCTCGATGACGACCGAGCCGTCGAGGCCGGCATTCTGCGCGATACCGCGCATCGGCTCCTCGAGCGCGCGGCGGAGGATGTTGACACCCGTCTGCACGTCGCCGGTGGCCTTGACGCTATCGAGCGACTGTACCGCGTTGACGAGCGAGACGCCACCACCGGGGACGATGCCCTCCTCAACCGCCGCGCGGGTGGCTGAGAGCGCGTCCTCGACGCGGTGCTTCTTCTCCTTCAGTTCGGTCTCCGTCGCCGCGCCGACCTTGATCACCGCGACGCCGCCGGAGAGCTTCGCCAGCCGCTCCTGCAACTTCTCGCGATCGAAGTCGCTGGTCGTCGTCTCGATCTGCGCGCGGATCTGCTCGATCCGGCCCTTGATCTCGTCATCGGCGCCCGCGCCATCGACGATCGTCGTGTCATCCTTGGTGGAGACGACGCGGCGGGCGCGACCGAAGTCCGCGACCGTGACGTTCTCGAGCTTGCGGCCCGTCTCCTCGGAGATCACTTCGCCACCGGTGAGGACGGCGATGTCGCGGAGCATTTCCTTGCGGCGGTCGCCGAAGCCGGGGGCCTTGACGGCGAGGCCGTTGATCGTGCCGCGCAGCTTGTT
>JBPCMC010000264.1:0-6942 GCA_051002645.1 Thermomicrobiales bacterium | reverse complement strand
GTAGACGACGGCCATGCCGCCGTCCCCGACAACGCCGTCGATTCGATACCGTCCGTTGAGAATACGGTTCATGGCTCCTCGAAGGGGTTTCAAAATGGCACGGAAGAGGCCGCACCGACCCCAATCTGCCCAAAGGGCGTCCACCTACAGGACTCCCGTCCCACAGGCATCCGCACGCGCGGAACCGCACCAGCCCCACCGCCGCATCGGACACCGCGATTGTACGGGCGCGCCCGCATACCGTCAATGAAACGTTTCACGCACGTCAATCGTTCCCTCGCTCCAACGCAGCTGTGCGCGCGACGATCACCGTCGCATCGAGCGAGCGACGGAAGTGATCCGCGTGCATGTGGGCGACCGCTTCGCTGTCGCACGGCACGTAAAGCGTCGGCCCGCTACCGGACAGGCACGCAACGACGCCGTGCGCCCCCATCGCGGCACGGGTGGCGGCGACGGCGGGCGCGATCCGTTCGAGCGGCGCGAGAAAGGTATTACCGAGCAGGGCGGGATCGAGCGATTTCCCCGCGCGCAACCCCGCCACCTGACGGGTGATCG
The DNA here is from genome assembly GCA_051002645.1 of Thermomicrobiales bacterium. Lineage (GTDB taxonomy): Bacteria > Chloroflexota > Chloroflexia > Thermomicrobiales > JALYUS01 > JALYUS01. The sequence goes on along the minus strand of JBPCMC010000264.1, from coordinate 6,387 downwards.
CCGCGCCATCGCCGAAATCGCCTGGGGCGAGCGCGCCGTAGAGCGCCGCTGTCTTGCGCGGGATAACGATGTGCGGGACAACGAGCACAACCCACACGTCGGGCACGGGTGCAGGCGTGAGCACGTCCCCGATGCCGCGCGCGACCATCGCGCCGCCGTAGAGCGCGAACGGGACATCCGCGCCGAGGGAGCGGGCGAGGTCGAGCAGCGCGGCATCGGGCGTGCGCGCACTCCACAATGCGTCGAGCGCGATCAGCGTGGCCGCAGCGTCGCCGCTCCCCCCACCCAAGCCCGCTGAAACCGGGATACGCTTCATCAGGGTGATGCGCGCCGCCCCCCGTTCTCCCGTCAGCGCCTGCCATCCCCGCGCGGCGCGCATGACGAGATTGTCGTCCGTCACCATGGCAGGATCGTCACAGGCGAGTGAGAACGATGTCGCCGATTCAACCCGCACCGTGTCGGCGAGCGACAGCGAGACCATCAATGTGACGAGTTTGTGGTAGCCGTCCGTCCGGCGACCGGTGACGGCGAGGCCGAGATTCAGTTTGGCGGGCGCGGCGATGCCTGCTACCGCCTCCGCGCGTAAGACGCGGCGGACGCCGATGCGCGCTCTGCCCGTCGCGATCCACCCCGCAGGCCAGGGATCACGACGCGGCATCGTCCCCCGCCTCTTCGCCGACCCGTCGCCCCATAGCGTCTGTTAGGGATATGTTGCTATCGAGCGCAGCCCGATCGAGCGCGAGCCATTCGTCGAGCGCGAGGGTCTGGGCGCGGCGCATCCCGTCGATGCCCGCCGCATCGAGGAACGCGCTCACCGTCTCGCGCGGCAGGCGGAGGCGGTCGGTCAGGCTGTTGTGTATCTGCTTGCGCTTCGCCCCGAACCCTGCTTGCACCAGCGCGAAGAAGCCTCGCCATCGCTCGCGCGGCAGCGGCGGCGCGCCGACCGTCAGCGTGAGGACGGCCGAATGCACCGCCGGGCGCGGCACGAACGCCTCCGGTGGGACGATGCTGACGATGCGCGGCGCCGCGAAGAACTGGACCGCCACCGCCAACACGCTCATCTCCGGCGGCTGCGCTGCGATGCGCTGCGCCACTTCGCGCTGGGCAAGCACGGTGATCTGTTGCGGCGGATGCGCCGCTTCGAGGAAGTAGCGGAACGCCGCCGAGGTGATCTGATAGGGCAGGTTCGCCACGACCACATACGGCGCGTCTCCGACGAGATCGCTCGGTGCGACACGGAGGATGTCCTGCTGCACGATTGTCACCTGCGGCACGCCCGCATAGACACTCTGGAGATACGGCGCGAGACGCTTATCCAGTTCGACCGCCACGATCCGGCCCGACGGCCCGACCGCCGCCGCGAGCGCGGCGGTCAAGATGCCCAGGCCGGGGCCGACCTCGATAACCGTCTCGCCCGGCTGGACGGCGGCGGCCCCGACGATCTCAGCGAGCACGTCACGATCGACGAGAAAGTTCTGCCCCATCCGGCGGCTCGGCGTCACGCCGAGGTCGCGGAGAATCGCCTTCCAGTCGCCGGCGCGTTGCGGCTGTGGCAGGGGAGCAGGTTGGGATTGCGTTTCGTCATTCATGCCAGTTATCGCCTTATCAGTGACCCAATGTTCGCACCCTCAGTGTGACAAAACGCGCGTGGCATCACGCCGGACCAAGATATGCCGCCTCACGCACAACGAGCGCGTCAGACGTGCGATGTAACGCCAGCCGAATGGCTACATTTCTCCTGGCAAGGCGATCCGATAGAATCGCGCCGCACTGCCACTGAAGAGCGCCGCCTTCTCCGTCGCACTCGCCCCCTGGGTCAATCGCTTGCAGGCGTTCCAGTACACCGCGTAACTAAACGACTCCTTGTCCACCGGGAAGTTACTCTCGAACATGCAACGATCCGCGCCGAATGCCGCGATGCACGTCTCGACAGCGGGGCGCGACACCTCGGCCAGCCGCTCCGAGGAGGGCGGCTCCGCCTGCTCGTGGAGGCCGAAACCGGTGAGCGGCATCCCCAGTCCGCCCAATTTCACAGAGACATTCGGGCATGTCGCCAGTTCGCGGATACTAGCGGACCATTCGGCGACGACCTCGTCTCGCCGGCCAGCGTACGCGCCGATCCCAAGTGGCCCACCAAAGTGATTCAGGACGATCGGCGTATCGGGGAAGGCCCGTGCTAATGCCGTCAGTTCGGGGATCTGCGGGTGATAGAGCCACGCATCGAAGGAGAGGCCGAGCAGCGCCAGCTGCGCGAAGCCCGCGCGGAAGCCCGGATCGGCGAGCAGCCCCGGTCGCGGCGCGTTGGTTGGGCGGGGCACCGAGGCGTCCCAGGCGTTAGAGTGCCGGATGCCCCGGAACCGTTCGCCACCAGCGCGGATGTGCGCCTCCAACACGTCGCGCACCGGCGCGCCGAGCGTCAGGTCGGCGTGGCCCACGATCCCGGCGCAGACGCGCGTCGGGCCGTATCCGCCGCTCGCGCTCATCGCCGCGACGCCGTTGACGAACTCAGTCTCGCCCACAGGGCGGAGAGGCTCGGGACCGTCGGCACGATGCATCGCGCGGCACTGTAGAAACACGGTCGCGACAATGTTGTGGCCGCTCCGCACATCGGCGAGCAATTCGTCGAGGAGGTAGCGCCAGCCGGGGCGGTCCCACAGGTGGTGATGCGGGTCAACGATCGGCAGGTCGGGTTCAAGGATCTCCTCGTGCCAGCGGTCTAGCCACTCCTGGCGAACGGGCGATGCAGCCGGGGTGCTCATCGAGGGTTCCTTTCTCTTCAGACCATCGAGATTCGCCCGCGAGAAACGGACTCGACTTCGTCCACTGGGTGAACGGCAACGTCTGCGCATACCGGCCAGTGTAGCAGACAGATATCCGTCCCTCTGCTATCGTGGGCGGGTGATCGATGCGGATAGAGGAGCGGCGTAGCGCGATGTGGATATTACAGGCGGCCGTGGACGGCCTGGTTGACTCAGTGGACACGACGCAGCCCGTCCGTGCATTGCTGGCGTCATATGGCTTCGTCGTCTCGCAGCGCGCCGACGAGCGCGTCATCCTCCGCTCGCTACCCTGGGTCTACCCCCAGGCAGGCTCATCGCCGGGCGACACCGCGCTCCTGCCCACCCCCTACGGCCCAGTGCTCGTCTACGACCCGGAGGGCGGCTTCCGCTATGTCTCCGCGCCCGACGTGACGCTGGACGAGTTGCTCGATTTCGCCAAGACATACAGGGGGGTAAACCCTAAACCCCAGCCCCTTCCCCGTGGGGAAGGGGTGACTCGCGTGACTTGCCGTGACCTCTTCTTCATCGCCCTGCCCGATCCAGCGGGCGCATGCTATGCGCCCCTACCTCTCCCCCTTCCCGCATCGGGAAGGGCGGGTGCCCTTTGGGCGGGAGGGGGTTAGGCAGATCACCCGTCTCCCCACAAAAAGTTGACAATCGTGAGCAGCAATCCGGCCCAGTCGGCGACGATGTTTTTGCCTTTGAGGACCATTTTCAGGCCCTCGGTGCCCATGCGATCCTGCACGAGATCGTTGACCTGGGCGATCAGCCGCCGCAGCCGTTCGACATCGGGCCGCGCTTCCGCATTGTCGCGGAGCAGTGGGAGCAGCGTACGCAGCGTGATCCGCGCGATCAATTGGCCATAGGGCGTGTAGGCAACGTACTGGCCGGTCGCGGCGGAATTCAAGAGATCAATCAGCGCGGCATTGCCCGCCTCCGGCGGCACGACGAGGCGCATGAACTCCGCGATGCCCTCCTGTAGGCGCGCTTCGGCGGTCGCCTCGACCTCCGGTACCGTCCGGCCCGCCGCGTAGACATGCAGGTGAAACCAATCGTTCTCCGTCTCCGGCGGATAGGCGGAACCGGCGCGCGGACGGGACGGCGCGGGTTGGCGGGGTACGGTTGGCACCGACGTACCGAACCGGCGGCGGTCATATGCCTGACGGCGCACACCGTTACTGAGCACAGCGTAGGCGGCGTTGACGCGCTTCATGCGCTCCTCCGCCCAGGCGCGCCGCTCCGGGTTGCGGTCGGGGTGGTAGATCATCGCCAGACGACGATACGACGTCTGAATAACGTCGCCATCGGCGTGCGTCGGCACTTGCAGAATTGCGTACAGATCGTCCAGGGATTACCCACCCCCCGCCCCTCCCGACACGGGAGGGGTGACTCGGTCAAATGCCGTGGCCTGTTATTGACGCCGTCTCACGTATCGGAGGGCGCATGCAATGCGCCCCTACCCTCCCCTTCCCTCGGAGGGAAGGGCGGGTGCGGGTGCCCTTTGGGCAGTATGGGCGGGAGGGGATTAGGCAGTCAACCATTGCCGCAGGAGTGCGCCATCGTGCGGGAGCGCGATCTCCGGCGGCTCGATCTCGGGATGCCACTTCTTCTCCCACTCGACCGCAACCCATTTATCGTAGCCGACGCCACGGAGATAGGTCACCGTCTCGCCGACAGGCACCTCGCCGTCGCCGAGTAGGACGAGTTTCCAGCCAGTACGCTCGCTCGCATCCTCGCGCGCATCCTTGACATGGACATGCAGGAGCCGCGAGACGACGCGCTCGTACGTCTCTGCGACGCGCTCTCCCATCCGATACGGGTGGTGCGTGTCCCACAGCACGCCAACGTAACGATTTTGCACCTGATCGAGGACGCGCATCACGTCCGGCGAGGCGGAGAAGAAGTCGTGCGTCTCCAGCGCGACGCCGACGCCGAGTTGCTCGGCGCGCTGGCCAATCCTGCTCAGGAGGTCGGCCATCGGCCCGACGATCTCCGCCGCGCTCTTGCCTCCCTCCGGTTCCCCGCCGAAGACGCGAATGAGCGGCGCACCCCACGCAGAGGCCAGTTCGAGATAGGCCGCCGCGTCGCGCTCCGCTTCCAGCCGCGCATCGGCGTCCGTCGCGCTCGACGCGATGCGCAGCGATGTATCGAGGCAGCAGATCGGCACGCCCGCCGCCTTGCACTCCGTCGCGACGCGCTCGCGGTCGTGCGGCGCGAGGTTCGGCGGGACGATTTCGCCGTCCAGCAGCCGCATCTCAATGCCGTCGAAGCCGTAGCGCTTCGTCGCGTCGATCACCTCCGCCAGTGTCCAGTCCGGGCAGGCCAGGGTGCTGTAGGCGAGTTTAATGCTCATTTGGCCCCTACCTTCGCCGCCGCCCGACGGGCGGGGAGCGACGCAATCTTCGTCGGCACGGCAGCGGGGGCGGCCTTCTTGATGCCCGGCCGCCATTTCGCGTTCATCGGCATCTTCACCTCGCGCCCGGTCTCGGCGGAGCGGTAGATGGCGAGGATCAGTTCGAGGGCGTTGCGCGCCTCGCGGCCGGGCAGCGCGGTCTCGCGATCTTCGTGGATCGCGTCGATCAGGTCGCGAATTTCGAAGGCGTGTCCACCCCAGGAGATTGCCGCCGGGTCCGCCGCGCCTTGTCCGCTCGTCTTGCCGTTCGTGGCGGCAGCCGCCTTCTTCTCTTCTTTGCTCCGGCCATAGGCGCCGACCTCGCCCAGCTCAGATTTGAGGTTCCACGCCTTGATCTCGCCGTCTTCGAGGATGACCGATCCTCCCGTGCCGACGATCTCCAGGCGGCAGGTATAGCCGGGGAAGGCGTCCGTCGTGCCGATCAGTGAACCGATCGCGCCGCTCGCGAACTGGATCACTGCGACAGCGGCGTCCTCGACTTCGATCCGCTCGTGCGCGAGCGTGCCCATCTTCGCCGTCACGCTCGTCACCGGCCCCATCGCCCAGCGGAGCAGATCGACGTAATGCACGCCCTGATTCATCAGGCAACCGCCGCCATCGAGCGACCAGGTGCCGCGCCAGCCGCCGCTGTCGTAGTATGCCTGCGCGCGGTACCAGAAGATTTCCGCGTTGCCCATCACGAGCGTACCGAGCGAGCCATCGTCGATCGCCCGCTTGAGCCGCTGCATATTGGCGCCGAAGCGGTGCTGCGAGATCACCTGCAACTTCACACCCGCCGCCTCGCACGCCGCCGTCAGGCGGTCCGCCGCGTCGAGGGTAATGTCAATGGGCTTCTCACAAACGACGTGCTTCCCGGCCTGTGCCGCCTTGATACCGATCTCCGCGTGCAGCCCACTCGGGACGCAGACATTGACGATCTGAATGTCGTCGCGCGCGAGCATCGCATCGAGGTCGGTCATCGCCTCCGCGCCATATTGGCTCGCCAGTTTCTCCGCCGCGCCCGGTATCACATCGCAGACCGCAACGAGCCGCGCGTCCGGCTGCGCCGAGATCGCCTGCGCATGGAGCGGCCCGATCACCCCGCCACCAACGATGCCGAAGCCGATCTTCGCGCGATCGGACACCACCGGCTCGGCTGACTGCACGACCTTCTTCGCCTTCTTCCCTTTGTCCTTGTCCCGATCTTTCCCCTTC
>JBPCMC010000263.1:0-11349 GCA_051002645.1 Thermomicrobiales bacterium | reverse complement strand
CCCGCCGCCTTCACCGCGATAGGATAGCCGTGCGCATCCGCCCAGGTGCGCGCCTCCGCAAGGTCGCTGATCGCGTCCGCCGTCCCCGGCACGATCGGCACCCCGGCAGCATCGGCGATCCGCCGCGCGGCCACCTTATCGCCCATCGACCGAATGCCGTCCGCGCTCGGCACGACGAAAGTGATACCCGCTGCGGCGCACGCCTCCGGCAGGGCGGGATTCTCGGAGAGGAAACCATAGCCGGGATGGAGCAAGGTCGCGCCCGCCCGACGCGCGACATCGATCAGCACGGGGATGTCGAGGTATGGGAGGGCGGCGGTGGCCGCTTCGATGCGGAAGGCGCGGTCGGCCATCTGGACATGCAGCGCGTCCTGCTCGCCGGGGCCGTAGACGGCGACGCTCCGCACGCCGAGCGCGCGACAGGCCCGGATGATCCGGCAGGCGATCTCGCCGCGATTTGCGATCAGAACGGTCGGCACACCCACGCTGCTCCACTCCTTCGCGCGATTATGGCGCATCGAAGCAGGCGCGGGCAAATGTTAGCAAATGCTCCTGCACGACCGCCGGTTGCTCCTCGGGCAGGTAATGGCCGCAGTCCGGGATTACCGTTCCGCGCACATCGTCCGCGACCGCGCGCCAGATGTCGAGCGGCTGACGCTCCGCCGGGTTGCCCCGGTCGCCCCAGAGGATGAGTGTTGGCACGGTGAGCCGCGTTCCCGCCACCCGCTCGGCCCGATAGCGCGGCACATCAATCGCGTAGGTCGCGCGATAGTCATTCAGGGCGGCGTCCACCGCGCCGGGTTGCAGGAATGCGTCGAGATACGCCTGCCACGCGCCATCGGCCCGCATCCCGTCCAGCAATCCCGGCGTCCGCTCGAAGAAGCGCGCGAGGTATTCCTCCTCATGCCCGGCGATCAGTTGCTCCGGTAGCTCCGGGACGAGTTGGAAGACCCAATGCCAGTACCGCCGCGCAATCTCGGCGGCGGTGTAATTGTCATAGACGTACTCCACCGGCAAAATATCGAGCAGCGCGACCCCGGCAAGATCATCGGGATAGTCGAGCGCATAGCGCCGCGCCACCCGCCCGCCCCGGTCATGCCCGATCAGCACGAAACGGCTGACCCCGAGATGTTGAACGACAGCGCGAACATCCGCCGCCATCGTTCCCTTGTCGAAGCCCTCTACACCCGCCGGCTTGCCCGAATCCCCGTAGCCGCGCAGATCGACCGCGATCACGCGATGCCGCTCCGCAAGCGCCGCCCAGACACGCCGCCACATCACCCAACTCTGCGGGAATCCGTGCAAGAGCACGAGCGTTTCACTATCGTTCACACCATCCGTAACATAGTGAAGGCTGACGTGATTGGTGACGATGGTTGCGTGTTCAGCTGCCAAGTGAATCTCGCTTTCTTGCTGCGAGCTGCATCACCCAGTCCGATACCCGATCTCTACGCTCATCATGAGTGACGAGATTGAACGTGAGCAATCCCTGACAAAGCGACGTAACAAGGCTTGTCGTAAGAGCGTAAAGTATCTCTCCGACTTCGCGAACATCCCGCTCATCAGTGGTCGCTTCGACATCGGGCCTTAGTGACAAGAGATCAATATGAAATTCTATGCCATTCTGATAGAACGCAGGCTCTTGAAAATCGACCCAACTGTGTTTTATTGCTTCGGAGATGAATGTGTCGAGTTCCAAATCCCATTCTTCGGGAAATCTATCGTGGAAGTCATATGAAATGCCTAGTCCGCTACCATAAGTCGTTGGACATTCTACCTGCATCGACAGACGCACCTGCAAATCATGCAAAGGTGGGCGACGAGGGAAATTGGCCTCCGTCGTCTGCGTTATGAGTGCGATGGGTTGATAGCGGACTTCGCTTCTGTTCGCGATGATTGACTCCAATTTTGTCCGATCTTCTGACGAAAGCCGTCCTTCCCATAACGGCCATGCCCGCTCAATGACGAAGGGCGATAGCCAGGTAACTATGTCTGACCAATCGCCAAATCGTTCATCGAACAATTGCGCGAAGAACGCTTGCAGCGCGGCCTCGTGCACATCTGTCTCGTGCCGTCGCAGACACCATTCCGCGAACCCGAAGATGTCGCGCCGAGTCGTGTCATCTTTCGCCCGACGCTCACGCCGCGCGATGTACGGAAAAAACATCTGCGGGGTGGTATGGTCGTCAAGAATGACACTCCGCAGATTGGGGAACAATTTACCCGCTTTGAAACGAATACCTTGTGGCAACATCGTTCTACTCGTCTCTTGGCGTCCTTGGCGTTATTGGCGGTTCAAAGCCTATAACGGGATGTTGCCGTGCCGGCGTTCCGGCCACGGACGGTGCTTGGTGCGCAGCAATGCGAGCGCCTGGATGAGTCGGAAGCGTGTTTCGCGCGGTTGGATGACATCGTCCACGTAGCCACGCGCTGCGACGGCGAAGGGGTTGGCGAACCGCTCCTCGTAATCGGCGACCAGTTCGGCCCGTTTCTCCGCCGGATCAGCGGCCGCCGCGATCTCGCGTCGCGCGATCACGCCGACCGCCGCCTCCGGCCCCATCACCGCCACCTCCGCCGTCGGCCAGGCGAGATTGAGGTCCGCGCCAACGCTCTTCGAGCACATCACGACGTACGCGCCGCCGTACGCCTTGCGCGTGATGACGGTCACCTTCGGGACGGTCGCCTCGCAGTAGGCGTAGAGCAACTTGGAGCCGTGCCGGATGATGCCGCCGTACTCCTGATCGGTGCCGGGCAGGAAGCCGGGCACATCCTCGAAGGTGACGAGCGGCACATTGAATGCATCGCACAAACGCACGAAGCGCGCCGCCTTCTCGCTGGCGCTGATGTCGAGCGTGCCGGCGAGATGGGCGGGCTGATTGGCGACGATGCCGACCGAATAGCCGTCCAGTCGGGCGAAGCCGGTGAGGATATTGCGCGCATACTCCGGCTGCAACTCGAAGAATGAATCGACATCGACAATATGCCGGATCACCCCGCGCATGTCGTACGGCTTCGTCCGCTGCTCCGGCACGAGATCATCCAACTCCGGGTCGGCGCGGTGCGGCACATCGGACGGCGCGATGTGGGGCGGCTGCTCCTTGTTGTTCGACGGCAGATAGGAGAGGAAGGCGCGAACGAGGTCCACCGCGTGATCTTCGTCCACCGCGACGAGTTGCGCGACGCCGCTTGTCGAGGCGTGCGTGTGCGCGCCGCCGAGCGCTTCGAGCGTGACATCTTCCCCGGTCACCGTCTTGATGACGTCCGGCCCGGTGATGAACATCTGCGAAATGCCGTCCACCATCACGACGAGATCGGTCATCGCGGGCGAGTAGACGGCCCCGCCCGCGCACGGCCCGGCGATGATCGAGACCTGCGGGATGATCCCCGAGCATTGCACATTGCGGTAGAAGACATCGCCGTACCCCTCCAGCCCCTCGACGCCCTCCTGGATGCGCGCGCCCGCGCTGTCGTTGATGCCGATCATCGGCACACCCGCCGCGCGCGCCTTGTCCATTACCTTGACGACCTTCTCCGCGAAGACCTCGCCGAGCGAGCCGCCGTAGACGGTGAAGTCCTGCGAGAAGATGCAGACCGGCCGCCCGTCGAGCAAGCCGAACCCGGTGACGACGCCATCACCGAGCGGGTGTCGCTCCGGCATCGTGAAGTGCTCGGAGCGATGGACGGCGAAGGGATCGAGTTCGGAGAAACTGCCCTCGTCGAGCAGCGCGAGTACGCGCTCCCGCGCCGTGCGTTTGCCGCGGGCGTGCTGCTTCTGCTGGGCGTCCGCTTCCGCGCGTTGCAATTCGGACTGCAACCGCGCGAGCCGGTCGCTGTGTATCTCATTATTCGTTGCCATGCCGCTCCCGGTACTGCGTAATATCGGCGATGTTATCCGGCTCGGGGTACGTCGGCGGCAGGCCGTGGTCGAAGAGGATCGCCGCCGCCACCTCGCGCAGATAGGAGAGGTCAGGTGTGAAAATGACCCCTTGGCCGTGGAAGAGATTGCCCTCTGTCATCAGTTCCCACGTCCGCTCATCCACCCCGACATCGGTGCGCGCCATCTCCTCCGAGAGCCAGACATCGAGGAGGGTGAACGCGCCGTCCGCCACCCACGCGCCCATCGCGCCGCGCTCGACGAGATCGGCGCAGCGCAGCGCCATCCGCGCAATCGTGATGTCCGCGCCGTCGCGGTCCCGCCGCTCAATGCGCTCGATGATCGGGCGCACCATCGCCACCGACTCCGGCGGCGTGTGGAATCGCTCCGCAATAGTCTCTAAAGTCACTGGCCCACCCCCTCGAAGCAATGAGCAACGAGCAATGAGCAATGAGGAGACCCAGGCCCCTCTCGTTGCTCATTGCTCATTGCTCATTGCTCCCTTCACACCGGCCTCGCCGCGCGATAGGTGCCCCAGACGCCACGGAGCGTCGTGCAAATCTCACCGAGCGTTGCGCCCGCGAGCAAGGCGGCGCGCATCGGGCCGAGCAGTTCGCCATCGCCCTGCGCAGCGGTGCGCAGGACACCAAGGGCGGAATCGCAGGCAATCACATTGCGATGCGCGCGGTGCTCACGCAAGCGCGCCGCCTGCTTCTTCTCGGCGTCGGGATCGGGGCGCAGGATCGGCACGGCGATCTCCTCCTGCTCCTGATAGCGGTTGACACCGACGACGACCCGCTCGCCGCGCTCCTGACCCATCTCCTGTCGATAGGCGTGCTCGGCAATTGCCCCCGCGATGAACCCCGTCTCCGTCGCCGCGACCGCGCCGCCGCGCTCCGCCACCCGCTCCATCCAGCGGCGCGCCTCATGCTCGACGCCGTCGGTGAGGGCTTCCACGTAGTACGAGCCACCGAGCGGATCGGCGGTCGCGGTGACGCCGCTCTCCTCGGCGATGATCTGCTGTGTACGCAGGGCGAGAGTCGCCGCGTGCTCCGTCGGCAGACCGAGGGCTTCGTCAAACGAATTGGTATGCAGGCTCTGCGTCCCGCCGAGTACCGCAGCGAGACCTTGCAAGGCGACGCGCACGACATTGTTGTATGGCTGCTGCGCGGTGAGCGTGCAGCCGCAGGTCTGGGTGTGGAAACGCAGGAGCAGCGACCGCTTGTCCTGCGCGCCGAAGCGATCGCGCATCATCGTCGCCCAGAGGCGGCGGGCGGCGCGGAACTTCGCCACCTCCTCGAAGAGGTCGTTATGCGCGCCGAAGAAGAAGGAGAGGCGCGGCGCGAAGTCGTCAACCCTCAGCCCCGCCGCGAGCCCCGCCTCGACATAGGCAATCGCATTGGCGAGCGTGAAGGCGATCTCCTGCGCGGCGGAGCAGCCCGCCTCGCGCATGTGGTAGCCGCTGATGCTGATTGGATTCCACTGCGGTAGGTGCTTGGCGCAATAGGCGAAGGTATCCGTCACGAGGCGCATCGACGGGCGCGGCGGGTAGATGTACGTGCCGCGCGCCTGATATTCCTTCAATGGGTCGTTCTGGATCGTGCCGCCGAGCGTACGCGCGTCCGCGCCTTGCTCCTCGCCGACGATCTGATACATCAGCAGCAGGATGGCGGCGGGCGCGTTGATCGTCATACTCGTCGTCACCTCGCTGAGCGGGATGCCGTCGAAGAGAATGCGCATGTCATCGAGGCGGCTGATCGAGACGCCGACCTTACCGACCTCGCCCGCCGCCATCGGGTCATCGGCGTCGTAGCCGAGTTGGGTTGGCAGGTCGAAGGCGACGGAGAGGCCCGTCTGCCCCTTCGCGAGGAGCGCCTTGAACCGCTCGTTCGTCGCCTCCGCCGAGGCGAACCCGGCGTACTGGCGCATCGTCCAGCGGCGCGCCCGGTACATCTCCGGGTAGATGCCGCGCGTGTACGGGTATGTTCCCGGCGGCGGCACCGACATCGGTATCTCCGGCGCCTCGAAGTAGGCCGCGACAGGAATGCCGCTATCGGTCGTCCGTTCTTTCGGAGGTGCGGCCATATGAACCCTCCTGGTAGCCAGTAGGCAGTAGCCAGTAGCCGGAATGATGTCATGTTCTCGTGAGACTATCATTGTCCCCGGCGGGAAAGGGATCACTGGCTACTGACTACTGACTACTGACTACTGACTACTGACTACTGGTTACTGCGTCTGTACAAGTTCGACTAAGACGCCGTGCGCCGCCGACGGATGCAGGAATGCGACCGACCAGCCGTGCGCGCCCGCACGCGGCGCTTCATCTACCAAGCGTACACCATTTTGGCGTAACTGTTCGAGCGCGGCATGGATATCGTCGACGGCGAACGCGACATGATGGATTCCTTCGCCCCGCTTCTCGAGGAAACGGGTCAATGACCCCTCCGCAGTCGGCGCGATCAGTTCGATGTATTGCCCCGTGTACGCGGTCGGCAGGAGCAGGACACGGACGCCCTGCGATGGCACATCTTCCTCGTGGCCCGCCCCGAAGCCGAGCATCCGATAGGTCTCGCCCGCTATCGCGAGATCGCGGACGATGACGCCGATATGGTGGAAGCGAAATCCGTCGCCGAAGAGCTGTGCGGCGATGTCGGGCGCGGCCATCAAAGGCGGGCACGCGCGGCGCGGCGAATCGGGATGCGCGCCGTCAATTCGTCCCGGTCACGACCGGGATTGACCGTCACCTCGATGCCGTCGCGATCCACATCGAGGCGGCGCGAGAGGACATCGACGAGGTCCTCGCGGATGGCGGTCAGCAGCCCCGGCGACATCCGCATCTGGTCCGACATCAGGACGACCTTCAACCGCTGCTTGGCGACCGCACTACTCGGCGGCGCTTCCTGCCTGCCAAATCCACGGAAGAATCGCATCTCGCCCTCCTCGCGCCGCGTCGTTATGCAAATGCATTGAACCACCAAGAACACCAAGACGGGGCAGAGAGATTAAGATAGAGCACATGGAAAATCTTAGAGTTTCTTCTCTATCCTCTCTGCGCCCTCTGTACTTCGTATTTCCTTGGTGTTCTTGGTGTTCTTGGTGTCTTGGTGGTTCAACTTCCCCCATCCCTCATCGCGAACGCTAGACGCGCGCGAAACCGAGCGCGCGCATCAACCGCGACATCATGCCTGCCTGCGCCACGTCGTACCGGATGAATGGGATCGCCTCGCCCTGCAAGCGGCGGGCGATATCCTTGAACGCGCTCCCAGCCGACGAGTGCCCATCGAAGACTGCAACCTCGCCCCGGTTGGTGCTGGTGATGATCGACTCGTCCTCCGGCACGACGCCGAGCAGATCGATGGCGAGGATTTCCTCGACATCGGCGATGTCCATCATGTCGCCCCGCTTGACCATCTCCGGTCGGAAGCGATTGACGATCAGGCGCGGCGGCGGCAACTCCGCCGCCTCGACAAGGCCGATGATCCGGTCCGCATCCCGCACGGCGGAGACTTCCGGCGTCGTCACGACCACGACATCGTCCGCCCCGGCAATCGCGTTACGAAAGCCCTGCTCGATGCCCGCCGGTGAATCGACGAGCACGAAGTCGTGGCTTTCCGCCAGTTCGCGGGTCAATTGCGCCATCTGATCCGGCGAAACCGACTCCTTATCGCGCGTCTGCGCGGCGGGGATGAGCGAGAGGTTCGGGAACCGCTTATCGCGAATCATCGCCTGCCGGACGCGGCACTGCCCCTCGACGACATCGACCAGGTCATAAACGATGCGATTTTCCAGCCCCATCACGATGTCGAGGTTCCGGAGGCCGATATCGGCGTCGATGAGGACGACGTTGCGGCCCTGCATGGCGAGCGCGGTGCCGATGTTCGCCGTCGTCGTCGTCTTGCCGACGCCGCCCTTCCCGGATGTGATCGTCACGACACGCCCCGCCATTCCCACCTCCCGGTGTCAGTAGCAAGTAGAAAGTAGAAAGTAGAAAGTAGAAAGTGGAACGAGGTTCTGTAGCGACATGTATGATTCCGGCTCTTTCTCCTTGTTACCTGTTACTTGCTACTTGCTACTTGCAACTTCCCTATCGTACCGGCGGCACGTCGCGGCCACCATACCACGGGACGATGACCAATTCGCCGCCGTCCAGATGCGCGATACATGGCCCATCGCCGACGGTCGCGTGCGGGTCATCGCCGTGCGCCTCCGGGGGTCGGCCATAAACGTCACCGATGCGTAACTGCGTCGGTGTCAGGACGAGCGCCGCGATAATCGCGGCACGATCGCCCGTTACGCCGGCGTGGACGACGCCGCGCACCGAGCCGAAGACGACGATGTCGCCCGCCGCCGTCAACTCCGCGCCCGGATTGACATCGCCGAGTACCATCAAGTGGCCGGGGTGATGGAGCGACATCCCCGAGCGGAAGGTCCGCCGCACATAGCGCATCGGCAGTTCGTCGCGCGGCATCACCGGCACATGGTGCGGCTCGTCGCCCTTCACCGGGGGCTGCGGCATCGCGCTCAATGGGCTAAAGCCGAGCGCCCGCAGCGCGGAACGGCTGTCGAACCCGGTCGCGGTCGCCGTCCGCAACATGATGTCGCGCTCCGCCAGCACCTGGCGCAGCACCGCGACCTCCTCGTCGATCACCGCCCGCGTGCCGTAATCCAGCACGACCTCGGCGCCGCGAAAGAACCCTTCCGCCCCCGCGATGCGCTGTTCGAGCGCCTGCACGATCTCGCGCGTCGTGCCCCGCTCCGGCAGCACGATGACGAGGCCGTCTCGCGTGCCACGGACGACAATACGCGGAAGTCTCGCCTGCGATTCGTTCACCCCACGCCCCGATTTCCCCTCGCGGGCCTTACGGCCCGC
Source organism: Thermomicrobiales bacterium (assembly GCA_051002645.1). GTDB lineage: Bacteria > Chloroflexota > Chloroflexia > Thermomicrobiales > JALYUS01 > JALYUS01. Next base: position 2,605 of record JBPCMC010000263.1, on the reverse strand, counting down.
CGGTCTTTACCTTCCCACTGAAGTAGGCATTAAGGATGTCATTGGCGACCGGCGCAGCAAAGGTCGTCCCCTCGCCACCGCCGACGATCAGCACCGCCACGACCACTTCGGGCTTATCGTACGGCGCATAGGCCGTGAACCACGCGTGCTGCCGCTGATACGCGAGCGGCTTCCCTTTAACGGGAACCGGATCGCCATATTCTGCCGTGCCTGTCTTGCCCGCAACCTCAACGGGTACATTGATTTTGCCGGATGCCGTACCGCGTTTATCGGCGACGACCGCGCGCATCCCCTGCCGAACAAGCGCGAGGTGTTCGTCGGCGATGAGCGCACGGCGGAGCGGCGTGCTCTCCGCCGTGCGCACGACCTGGCCGTTCTCGTCCGTCACCGTGCGGACGAGATGGGGGCGGTAGAAGTTCCCGCCGTTCGCGATTGCCGCCGTCGCGACCGCCATCTGCAAGGGCGTGCAGGTGAAGTATCCCTGCCCGATTGTCACATTGATTGTGTCGCCCAATGCCCACACATCGCCGTTCGGCGGATGATCCTTCTTCGTCAGCTTCGTTTTGTACGCTGGGGTCGGCACGACACCGATCTCCTCGTTGAGCAAGTCTGTCATGCCGGTGTTCGTACCGAAGCCGAAATCCGCGAAGTATTTGTCCATCGCCTCGATACCAAGCCCCTGAAAGTCGTGCTTCTGGACACCCGTGGGCAGATACTCGTAGTAGTGCAGGTATTTGTCCGTCTCGGGATCAATCTGGTGCGGCGCGCCGACATTGTAGAAGAAGATGTCGCACGAGTTCATGATCCCTTCAACGACGGTCTGCGGCCCGTGCGGCGCAATATGATGGGCATCAGTCCAGCACGGCTTCTTGTCCCGCGTATTCTCATCCGTCCCGTATTGCACGTAAATCGCGCCGGGGCAGTTAAAGGTCGTGTCGGGCTTGAGGGTTCCTTCCTGCAATCCCCCCGCCGCCATGAAGGGCTTGAGCGTACTCCCCGGCGCGTACAACTCGTACAACGCCTTGTTCAGCATCGGCTTCGCCGTCACGTCATCGAAATATGCCTTGATTTGCTTGCCGGCAGCGACATGATCGCCGGAATCAATGAAAACCTGGTTGTCATAGGCGGGCAGGCTGACCATCGCCAGAATCTCGCCATTACGCGGATCGAGCACCACCGCAACGGCCGAGTTCACCGACGCGGCCGGATCGACAGCGCGTGCGGCCGCCTCCGCCTTCGGCATCTGCTTTTTGAGCGCGTCCTGCACCGCACGCTGCAAATTGCTATCAATCGTCAGTTCGAGGTTCTTCCCCGGCGCCGATGGCAAGAGTTGCGACGTGCCGCGGTCAACTTCCTGGCTGTCAACGAGGTAGAAGCGCGTGCCCTCCACGCCGCGCATCTCCTCTTCGAGCGCGGCCTCGATCCCCATCCGGCCAATCACGTCGTCCGGCTGGTAGATCGGTTGGTGTGTGGTCGGATCATCGCGCAAATCCTCGGTAATCACCGGGCCGACATAGCCGATGAGGTGCGAGACGAGGTCCCCGAGCGGATAATGCCGCGCCAGCACCGTTTCATCGACGACCATGCCGGGGAAGTCGATCACATTCGCGTCGAGCGCGAGGGCGACGTATCGCTCCAGACCGCGCTTGACAAGCGTCGGGCGTGCGGCGTCCGGCTGGTTCGCGGGGGAGACGAGGAATTCCGCGTAGCGCAGGAACTGGATGCCGGGCACGTCGCCGATGGCCCGCTTGATCGGTGCGACCTCCTCCTTGGCGAGATTCTTCTCGATCAGGATCGGCTGCTGGTTGGCGCGGAAAAGCATCCGGCCGATGTTGATGTCGTCGTAGGTCGTACTGTAGGGCGCGAGCCGTTGGGCGAGTGCATCGACCGTGGCGGGCAAGGCGCGCGGGCCGAGCGGCAAGACGGTGATCGCCCATTCCAACTGGACGTATTTCTCCACCTCGGCGAACATCGCTTCGCGCCGCGCCGGGTCCTTCGGCAGCTTCGAGCGCACGAGCGCGAGGCCCCACGCCTTGCGATTCTCCGCGAGGATCGTGCCGTTGCGATCGGTAATCAGGCCGCGCGGCGCTTTGAGCACCTGTTTGCGCACGCTCTGCGTCACCGCGACGGTCGTATCGCTCTGGTGATGCCCCAGTTGCAGGTAGCCGATCCGCCCCGTCACCGCCGCGAAGCAGCCCGCCGCCATGCCCTTGAAGATGAACATCCGACGCCCGAGGAAGACTTCGTCCGCGCTGCGCTCTTTCGGCGACTCCTTGGTCGGCGTGCCGAAGCGCCGAAATTCCATTCGTTGCGAGCCGTATCGGCGATGATTATCGCGCCGCAAAATCCGCATGATTCCCCCACCGCCGCAACCAGAGCACGACGGGCAAACAGACGACCGCCGCGAGCACATCCGTCAGCGCCCGCGCAATGCTGAAATGCCAGAGCGTGTCCACCCGCAGCGGGTGCCCCGCCGCGTTCGTCACCACCAGAAAAACGAGATCGTTGACGAGCGCCGCGACGAAGACGGCGACCAGCGCCCACGCATGGTTCTCACCGAAGGCGAGATGGCGCACCGGCTCAATCGCCAGCACGACACCCATCA
>JBPCMC010000262.1:0-7845 GCA_051002645.1 Thermomicrobiales bacterium | reverse complement strand
TCCCCGGTGGGGTCGCGCTCGCCTCGCAGGGGCGGATTGCGCAGGCGCTCCTCGGCAAACGGACCGGCGCGACGGCGCTCGATTTGACCGGACTCTCGATCACTGCCGTGATCGCCTTCCTCAGCTTCTTCGTCCTCGGCTTCCTGCTCTACGCCGCCCTCTACGCCAGCGCGGGGTCGCTCGTCAGCCGCCAGGAGGAGGTGCAGCAGATCGCAGCGCCGATGCAGATGGCGATGATCGGCAGCTTCTTCGCCGCCCTCTTCACCCTCGGCAAGCCGGATGCGCTCTTGGCGCGGGTCCTCTCCTTCGTGCCATTCACCAGCCCGCTCGTCATGCTGACGCGCGTCCTCGTCGGCCACCCCGCGCCGTGGGAGATCGCGCTCTGCGTGGCGATCCTCGTCGCGAGCATCGCCCTCGCCATCACGCTGGCGGCGCGGATTTACCGCGTTGGTGTCCTCCTCTACGGCGCGCGCCCGAACCTGCGGTCGGTGTGGAAACTGAACCAGACACGGGTGGCGCGGTAATCGGACCTTACCCCCCGGCCCCTCTCCATCGCGTTGAGATTTGTGGCATGTTTGGCGTTTGGTCAGCGATGGAGAGGGGGAGAAGCGGTGGGAGAGCAATGCGAATTATCGGTAATCGCTATGCTTTGTGTGTCTTGACAGGATGCGGCGGCGGGTGTACATAAAGAGGAGGAACTGTGATCAGCAGGAGGGATGGTAGATGACCCCGCCGAAGGATCGAACGCCCGCATAGGGCGTGGAGAACAGAAAAGAAACTGTTTCGGTTCCAAAGGAGAGTGCAGACGCAGAAAGGCGTCCGCACTTCGGTTTAATGGCGGTGGCCTGACCTTGGCCCCTTCTCGCGAGTGCCCGCTGATACTCTTTCACGATGCACATGGCGGATTGCGAAATATGTTGGAGTGGGGGGTTCGGTCGGTTCCCACCCCCGGCTGAAGCCTCCACTCCGGTTCAGCGTAGCGCGAAGGTGGCGCCTTCCGTAGGGGAGGTGCTCGAACCGCCCTCCCCGGCCTTTCGACTCGTAGCCATCCATCGAGGCAACAGGATAGTAGCGGAGGGCGGTTCGAGCACCTCCCCTACGCTGGCGTTCGCATCGCTGATCGCCGCGAAACTGAGCCGCAATTGGGCAAGGCTCCACTCCGATTACGCATGATACGGCCATCTCTTCTATGGCGAGTATGACCAGTGGAGGCGGGCTATACCTGCCGTTCCAGGTACGCCAGCAAAGTCTCCTTGTGGTTCGTCAGGCTCTTGTAGGCGAGCATGGCGGGTGGCATCGTCCGCAACAAGGTGGCGAGGCGGTGGGCGTCATCGCCGTCCGCGAGGGCGTCGGCGAGGGGCGTGACGCGGGTGCGGATGGTGAAGAGGACGGCGTTCGTGCGCGGGTAGCGGACGAAGGTCTGCCACTCGGAGCGCAGGTAGTATCGCTCGCCCGCGTTCTCCGGCGTGATGCCCTCGTGCTCGTGGGCGTACCGCCGCTTCATCACCGGCGCGCAGTTGAGGCGGTCGGACGGGTGGATCGTCCAGTTGACGCGGGCGGTGGGGCGGCCCACTTTGACGCGCTGCATCATCAGGTCCGCCGGGTGGCCAATCTTCTCCGCGAATAAAGGTACCGGGCCGTGGATGGCGAGGAACGACTGGCCCATCTTGTCGTTCAGACACCAGCCGGAGGGGAAGCAGAGATGCCCCGCGACGAGCGGGCTGCCCGGATCGTTGCCGTCCATCACGCAGAGGTCTTCCTGCACCTGCCGCCCGACCCAATCGAGCGGCGGCAAGGGCAGCGTCGCCGGATCGCCGAGCGTGAATGCCGTCTCGGTGCCGAGCAGCTGGTTCGTCCACCGCCAGCGGTCCCCGTCCGTCGTCAGCGCGAAGTGCTCCGGGTAGAACTGCGCCATGTTCGGCAGCAGGATTGCAATTGTCTCCCACTGCATCGCCTCGGTGCCGGGGAGCGCCTGATAGTAGTAGGAAAAGTTGTCGGCGAGAATCTCGTCCTTCAGCGCCAGCTCCCGCCCGTATTCGGCGGGGTCAACATCAATGATGCAATCCGGCGCCAGTTGCCGGACATTCATCTTCAGGTCGTACGCGCCCTCATCGAGCGCGAGATGCTTCAGCACTATCTCTTACCTCCCGGTCTACTGGGAGACAGTACCATTTCGGCCTTCACCCGCCAACCAGGGGGCGTAATAAAAGACTTCATCAAAAAGCTCGCGATCCCACCACGGCCCCGTCCATTTACTCCACAATGGGATAAACTTCGGTCGCCATGTCTTCGGCCACCAAAACCGGCGTGGACGTTTCCATTCGGCTTTGCGCAGGATGATTCCGTCATGGTTGGAATACCAACCTCGCATCTTGATGTGACCAATATACTCCATATCCTGCCACGGCACTTCGAGGACGGCCCTACCGCTATGGTAGGAAATGCCACCTGGTGTGACGACAAGATAATTACTGTACCAACTTTTAGTCGTGAGCGGGGCAAGAACGAGGAAATAAACCCCGATAATGAGGTTCCATCGTGAGTGTGTCAGGATGCCATCGATAACGTTGTACGCACCGATGGCGAGATAAAGAAAAATCATCCAGCGATGGCGACCAAGCCATTTGGCGTAGTACGCATGCTCCGCTGGTGCTGATTGAAGTGCTGTCGCCTGCATTATCCACATCCTCTCGGACATAGCCAACGCATGTTACGTTCCAGCGATGAATTCGATTTCGTTGCTGTCCGGGTCGTCTACGTACATGGTGCGGGAGGGGATGACGGGGTGCTGGCCGGTGCGGATTTGGAAGCCCTGAGCGGCGAGGTGGTCGCGCATCGCGTCGAAGTCCGCCGGGGCGAGTTCGAAGGCGAGATGATGGAGCGTGCGGCCCGGCTTGGCGGCGGGGAAGGGCGGTGTCCCGGACGGGAGCGGCACGAGCACGACGAGTTGCGGTACCGTCACGGCGGGGTCGCCCGCGCGGAGGAAGACGGGCCGGAACGCCGGCTCCGAGACGAGCGCCAAGCCGAGCGTGTCTCGATAGAAGCGCAACGACGCATCGAGGTCATGTACCGATAGTACAATTTCCGCAAGGCCCCGGATCATCGTCATTGCCGCCTCTCCTTCCCCACTACGTCGTACCGTCATTGTATCCTATAGAGGAGAACACAGGTTGAAAACCTGTGCCACCACATTTGCTCCCCCTCTCCTTTGCTGACAAGCAAAGGAGAGGGGGTTGGGGGGTGAGGTTGTTCACGACCGCCATTAAAGAGCTCGCCCTGTCGCACGGCTTCCATCTCGCGCGGGTGACGACAGCGGAACCGTTCGCGGGGTTGGAGCCGGTGCTGAACGAGCGGATCGCGGCGGGCCATCTCGACGGCCTGGAGTGGTTCACGCCGGAGCGCGCCCATGTCGCCAGCGCGCCGCAGCGATTGCTCCCCTGGGCGCGGTCGCTGCTCGTCCTCGGCGTCTCGTACTACGCGGAAGCGCCGCCGCTGCCGGACGATGGCGTACCGCGCGGCCGGATCGCCCGCTATGCCTGGGGCGGCGATTACCACGACCTGCTGCGCGCGATGATGCGGGGCTTGATCGCCGACATCGAACGGCTGGTCGGGCGGCCACTGATGGCGGGCACGCTCGTCGACACGGCGCGGATTGTCGACCGGGCGGCGGCAGCGCGGGCGGGCCTGGGGTGGTACGGCAAGAATACCTGCATCATCGCGACGCGCGACACCGGCTCCTATCTCTTCCTCGCCGAAGTGCCGCTCGACCTCGATTTGGAGCCGGACGCGCCGTTGCGCAAGTCGTGCGGTAGTTGCGCCGCCTGCATGGTCGCCTGCCCGACGCACGCCATCCCGGCGGCCTACGTCCTCGACACGCCGCGCTGCATCTCCTACCTCACCATAGAGCATCGCGGCATGTTTCCCGTGGAACTGCGGCCAAAAATCGGCAACTGGGTCTTCGGCTGCGACATCTGTCAGGAGGTTTGCCCACCGAATCGTCATGCCCTGCCCCTCGCGCCGCCCGCCCTCCAGCCGCGCGACGTGGAGGACGCCTACCCCGCCCTCGTCCCCCTCCTAACGATGAGCGTGGCGGAGTACCGCGACCGCTTCCGGGGCCGGGCGATCAAACGCGCCAAACGCGACGGCCTCGCCCGCAACGCCGCCGTCGCCCTCGGCAACGGCGGCGACCGGGCCGCCGTCCCTGCTCTCATCGACGCCTTGCGCACGCATGATGTACCGCTCGTGCGGTCGCACGCGGCCTGGGCGCTCGGTCATCTCGGCGGGGAAGCAGCGCGCGCCGCCCTCGACCGCTGCCGCGCGACGGAAATTGATGCGGCGGTGCGGGCGGAAATCATGATGGCGCTCTCAGGCTCAGGAGACGTTTGACGGCCTCCGCTGATGCGCGGAGGGCGTCGTCCCGGTCTTCGCGCTCGCTTCATCCATTGAGCGGTCGTGCGCCGTATTCTGGTATAGTGATCGTGCGACGAGTCGAGTGCATACCTGGGGGAACGTGATGCCGAGAGCATACGGAGGCCGAATCCTCCTCATGGTCATGGCGCTGGTGACGTTCATGCTCGCGACGGGTGGGGCGGTTGCGGCGTCGAATCCCCCGGAGTTCATCACGTCCGACCCGCCGAGCGGCATGACGATCGCGACCGCGCCGACGCAGATCGTCCTCACCTTCAGCAATCCGACGGACCCGGCGATGACGGGCGGCTACGTTCATAATGTGGATGGCATCATCGTCTCAACCGCGATCAAGGTCAGCGCGGACGACGCCAGCAAAGTCATCGTCACCCTCGCGCCGGGACTGACCAGCGGCTGGTACATGGTGATGTGGAACACCGCCCTTGTCGGCAGCGACGACATCCTCAGCGGTGATGTCACCTTCGAGATCGCCTGATTTCGGTGGCGGCCCTGTAGCCCGATGCGATTCAGTGTAGCGCGAAGGTGGCGCCTTCCCATTCGTAGGGGAGGTGCTCGAACCGCCCTCCCCGGCCTGTCGGCGCTTGTCGCCATCCGTCGAGGCAACGGAATAGTAGCGGAGGGCGGTTCAAGCACCGCCCCTACGCAGGCGTTTTCGTTGGTGATCGACGCTACACTGAACTACATTGGTCTTTGGCCTGACACAATATAACTCGGCAGGCTAAAGCCCGCCGCCACCCATCCCTGAGAGATCATACCCTCCTGTCTCGACCGCATGGTGGAAGGTGGCTTCATCCAGCGTGATGCCGAAGCCGGACGTATCGGCCACTTCCACCCAGCCGTCGCGGACGACGTAGCCGGGGGCGTCGATGCCCGGCGTGGTGACGTGATCCCACTCGACGAAGGTGAAGCCACGAATCGCCCCGGCGAGATGTGGGGCAATATAGTTGCCGACGTGACCGCCGTAGTGATGCGGCGCGGTGCGCGCTCCCCACTCGTCCAGTTGCTTGCCCGTGGCGAGCCAGCCCGTGAAGCCGTGGCCGAAGATATCGTACTGGACGACGTCGATGACACCCTCCCGCGCCCATTGCAGCACATGGCTGGATGCGTCGCCCTCGCCGTCCGCGATCAGCACTGGCAAGACTTCCGATTGGAGCCACGCGCGCAGGTCGCGATAGAGCACGGCGTCCTCGTGGAACGGCTCTTCCATTCAGAAGATGTCGCACGCCGCCGTCTCGCTGAGGATGTGCTTGGTGATGTTCAAGTTGTAGCCGTTGTTCGCGTCCAGCATGATCGGCAAGCCGGGGCCGACCGCGTCTCGCACCGCTTTGACGACGGCAATGTCCCGCCGGGTTCCTGCTTCGAGCGGCATGTGTCGCGCGCCGCGCCCGACCTTGATCTTGAAGGCGCGATGCCCCCGCTCGTATCCCTCGCGTGCCTCGGCGGCGATCAGGGTGGCGGCTTCGTCGTCGGAGTCGAGGTGGAGGTCATCGAAGTAGAGCGAGGTGTCGGAGCAGGGCACGCGGTACGGCGTCGGGGGCGTCGCGCCATTGACCGCCGCTGCCAGTGCATAGACGGGCTTGCCTGCCCGTTTCGCCATCAAGTCCCAGAGCGGGTAATCCCAGATGCGCGCATGATCCGCCGTGCCGCTCTCCATCGCGAACGCCGCCACGAGCGAGGCGCCGAGGAAGGCCACCGCGTCATCCCGACTGCCCCGAAACGGGCCAAAACCTTGCGCGCCGTCGTCGGTGGTCAACCGGGCAATCGGCACGCGGGCGGTGAGGCCGTGATCCCCGAGGCGGGCATTGCTCCCGGCATGGCGGGGTCGCTGCCCTTCCAGTACGCCGAATTCGATGCGAACGATGCGCGCATTCTGCATGGTGACTATGCACTTGACAGACCCATGAGCCGCGCGGCTCTCTATCTTCACAGAAATATATTGTGTGAGGGCGGCACCACTGCCGTCCTTTTGTATGCGAAGGAGACGGCAATGGCGAAGATCGAAGTCGAAATCATACGCACGTCTATCGTCTGTCGTGAGGGTGTAGTGATGCAGGAATCGCCCGCATCGCTCGATTCAGCGTGCGCGAAATCGGGATTGATCCGCCGCGCAAATGACGATCAGGGCGTTTTTCGTATTGACGAGCGTGGACGGCTCGTGAAAGTTGACGAACCACATACCTAGCATGTCCGCTTACTGTATGAACAGTGGTAGATCGGCAATCACCGGCCAATCCGACGAATTGAAATCCCCTCCTTCATTGCTCATCGCAAGTCCACGATACGCAGAAAGTTTCACCCGGTATTCGCCGGGATACGACGCTTGGATCGCAACGGGCAGGACGAAGAATCCGCCCTCTCGCACTGCGACGTATGCGTGTACAGTGCCATATGAGTTTCCGCCTTCGCGGGTAGGAGATTCGGCAGTCACGCGACATGTGTACATGACGGGCGAATCCGCATTCTCAGCCCGAACGCGTGCGACGAAGATGAGAGACAACTGCTTGGTGAATGAGCCGACAACCAGCCGGGTAATACCGCCATTTTCGACATTCAGCAGGCCGTGCATACTCACGTCGGCACTTTGGGCGATGAACGCATAGTCCACCGTGAGATCGCTGTTCTTTTGCGCCATGCCTCTTCCCCTCTCCGGTCTCTCCGCTGTTCCGTTTCTGTGACCCGATGAGCATAGCCCCATAGAGTGAGGCTGTCCATGCGATCAGAGAATGCGGCAGTGTACGGACTTATGCGACAAGGGAAATCGGCCAAACATCGGTACTAAATTGGACTGTAGTTGGCGAATCTCCGCACTAGACGGAGTTTTCCTTGCTCTGACTAGAAAACTGGCGTCAATAACCTGTCCTTTCGGCCCTTGACGCGCGCGCATCAGCATGTTAATACGGAATATGTACGGAACATACACATGTGTACGTACAGAACGAGCGTTCTTCGTCATTATCTAAGGGGGAAACGATGTGTCACATAATCCGCAAGGATGCCATTCCCGATAGATAACTTTGCGCCCGCCGTAATCCCTCTGAGTGCGCTTGGCCGTGCTGCTCGGAAGGGCTTTTTCGGGTTCTCTGAACAGGGCCGACAAGCACGAAGCGATCACGCAAGCGATAGAAGAGATGTAAGGCAAGGGTTTCGCCGTGCCGACCTCACACGCTAACTCAGGAAAGCGACGAAGCCGGTATCGGATGATGCGAATACACCTCCGTCTCACGGCTAGATACATGCGAAGCCGACTGAATAATCGCCGGGTGCGACGAACGGGGGCTGACATGGACGAAGATTTCGTCGTGAACGAAACGCCAGGAATATGCGGCGGGTATCCCCGCATCGGCAGCACGCGGATCGCCGTTCGGTCGCTCGTTGAGGTCTATCTCGACACAAACGAGAACCTAGACGAGACGATAG
>JBPCMC010000261.1:0-5684 GCA_051002645.1 Thermomicrobiales bacterium | reverse complement strand
AGATCTGGGCACACGCGACTTTTTGCATGTCCGGTGCGGACGCGGAGATGGTAAAAGTCCCCCGTGCCCTCATCGAACGCTTCACCGAGACGCTCTGCTACGTCGCCTGATTGGGGAAAGTCGAGCTTAGTCCTCAGTCCTTAGTCCTTCGTTGTTGCGATATGCAGGAAGGCTTCTTCCAGCGTGGCTGCGCCCGTCTCGGTCATCAGGTGGCGCGGGGTGTCCTCGGCGATGGTCTTGCCGTAGCGGATCATGCCGAGGCGGTCGCAGCGCACGGCTTCATCGAGGTGGTGGGTGGCGACGATAATCGTCGTGCCCTCCGCCGCGAGGCGGGCGAAGTACTCCCAGAAGGCGATGCGCAACTCTGGGTCGACGCCGACGGTCGGTTCATCGAGCAGGGCAAGGCGCGGCGCATGGATCAGCGCAACGGCGAGCGAGACGCGCTGCCTCATCCCGCCGGAGAGCGTGCCAACAACCGAATCCGCCCGGTCGCTCAAATCGACGAGGGCGAGCAATTCCGCCATCCGCTCGTGCTGCACCGGCCTCGGCACGCCGAAGAGGGTGGCGAAGAAGCGCAGATTTTCGGCGACGGTGAGGTCATTGTAGAGCGCCTCCAGTTGCGTCATGTAGCCGATGTTCGGCGCCACTGCCCGGCTCGGAATCCGCTGGTCGAGGACCGTCAGGTGCCCACTCGTCGGCGCGATCAATCCGGCAATCGCGCGGATCAGCGTCGTCTTGCCCGCGCCGTTCGGCCCGATCAACCCGTAGGTTTCCCCTTCATTCACGGTGAGCGTCAGCCCGTCGAGCGCCCGCCGTGCCCCGAATTGGAGGACGATCTCACGCGCCTCAACCATTGCCGCCATGCGCGCCTCCTTCCTCGTCATGTTCGCCCGGCCGGGCTACGACGCCATCCAGAAAGGTCGTCACGATGTGTGCAATTACGTCCTCAAGCGGCGGCATTGCGCCGGCTTGCGCGACGAACATCTCGCGCGAGAGGAGGTGGAGGAAGAGCGGGCCGATGAGCGATTGGAGCGCCAGCGCCGGATGCATCCGGCGCATCGTGCCCGCCGCCATCTGGCGCATCAGATAACCGCCGACCACCGGCAGGGCGACGCCGAGGACATGACGGGAGAAGACGGCGCCCATGTCGGGGTTCTGGAATGCTTCGAGCATGATGGTGCGGAAGAGCGCGAGGCGGGCGGTGACGGCGGCGACAATCGCCTCGAGGATGCGGGTGAGGATGACGCGCGGGTCCTCTCCGGCCGCGTCGCCCTCGCTGACGATGCGGGCGACGGTCGTAAAGGGCGCGTACCGGGCGATCACAGCAGTGAAGATCGCCTCTTTGCTCTCGAAGTGCCAGTAGAACCCCGCCTTGCTCATCCCCGCTGCCTGGGCAATCTCATCGACCGTCGCACCCGCATAGCCTCGCGCGGCGAAGATGTCCATCGCTGCGTCGAGCAGCGTTTCTCGCCCGTCGCGCGCATCCAATCGCTCCGGCGCAACTCCGGCCGCATGCAGCGCCGCGCGCACCGCCTCTTTCGCGGGAAAGATGCGGTAGAAGGTCGCCTTCGAGACGCCCACCGCCGCTGCCATCGCCGCCACCGATACCGCGTCGTAGCCGCGCTCCTCGATCAGAGGCCGGATGCGCGCGATGATCGCCTGTTGCCGGACTTCCACATCACTCCTCTTCACGAAAAGGACCTCGTCACGATTGGTCGGGCGGCCCGTCATCTTCCATGAGCTCCATGTACTGCGATACATGACCCATCCCAAGTACTTGACGGACAACGGGGGGTGCCCAGCGCCGATGAGGATCGCTCAGGATACGGGGATGCGTCAGGGAGATGCGCGTCCGGCGGGTCTCGATTGTGCAGCCGTCCGCAGCCATCACGTTGCGCACCCAGTCGCTCTCCGCGCCGTAGGTGAGGGCGATACGGTATCCGCCGTCCATCCGAAAGGCATTGACCGGCGTGCGATATGTCCGCCCGGAGCGCCGCCCGGTATGGAGCACGATCGCGAAGCCCGGCATCCAGCCAGCGATGCGACCAAGTACGCGGTTAGTGGCGTAGCGATTGAAGCGTGCGACGCTCCGTGGTAGCGGCATTGGTGCGCCTCCCGTCTACGCTGACGACGTTCTTGAGTCTACGAAATCTCATCATCACGGCTCCTATGAGTGATACTATACCATATGCATCGTATAGTCAAGTATCGAACGAAATGCCCCAGCCTCTGATTGTGTTATCCTGCACCGTTGCGCGCTCGGGACGCGGATTTGCCTTGCCGCTTATCGGGCGTTGTGGTATATTTTGAAACTGAACAGTAGAGAAATGCGACGCGCTTGTGCGGGTCGGTCCGGTTCAGCGGACATGCAGAAGGAGGAGTACAGGCTCAATGGCGGATGTGCAGCAGAACGGACACAATAAAGACGCGAACGCGCTGGTCATCGAGGATTTGCGCGTCTCCGTGGGCGATCGCCAGATCGTGCGAGGGCTGAATCTGACGATACGCCCTGGCGAAGTCCACGCGATCATGGGGCCGAACGGCTCCGGCAAGTCCACCCTCGCCAACGCTCTGATGGGCAACCCGGCCTATACGGTCGATGGCGGCCACGCCTGGCTGAAGGGGCAGGACCTCCTCGAACTCGAAACGGACGAGCGGGCGCGCCTCGGCCTCTTCCTCGCCTTCCAGTATCCGACGGAGATCCCCGGCGTGCGCGTGGAGGACTTCCTCCGCCTCGCCTACAACTCCACCCACGGTACGGACCTGACGCCGATCGAGTTCCGCATGCAACTGTGGGACACCCTCGGCGACTTGCAGATGGATGCGTCGTTCGCCAAGCGGTACGTCAATGAGGGCTTCTCCGGCGGCGAGAAGAAGCGCAACGAGATCGTCCAGATGGCAATCCTCCAGCCGACCATCGCCGTGCTGGACGAGACGGACTCCGGCCTCGACATCGATGCCCTGCGCATCGTCGCGGACGGCGTCAATAAACTGATCGAGCGCGAGGGCGACAAGATGGGCGTGCTGGTGATCACGCACTATCAGCGTCTCCTCAATTACATCAAGCCCGACTTCGTGCATGTGCTCGCCCGTGGCCGCATCATCAAGGAGGGTGGCCCGGAACTGGCGCTCGAACTGGAAGAAAAGGGCTACGGCCCGATGCTCGCCGAACTCGGCGAGGAATTGACCCCGGAAGAGATCGCCGCCCCCACGGCAGCGGTCTAAGGAGTAACAACGATGAGCGACGAGACGACTCAGGAAATCCGCGAACTGCTGCCCCAGGACGAACTGGCGGCGGACCTCGGCATCGAGAGTTATCAGACGAAGTACGGCTTCCACGACAGCGAATCGAACTACGCGGTCAAGTTCGATCGCGGCCTCAATCACGATGTCGTGGAGCGCATCAGCCAGCTCAAGAAGGAGCCGGAGTGGATGCGCGAGTTGCGCCACAAGCCCCTCGACTTCTTCGAGGCGCGCGCCCTGCCGATGTGGGGCGGCGACCTGACCGAGATCGACTTCCAGAACATCCACTACTACATGAGCGCGACGGACAAGAACGCGCGCACCTGGGAGGATGTGCCGGATTACATCCGCAACACCTTCGATAAGCTCGGCATCCCCGAGGCGGAGAAGAACTTCCTCGCCGGCGTCGGCGGCCAGTACGACTCCGAGTCCATCTACCACAATATCTCGATGGACTGGGAGGAGAAGGGCGTCATCTTCTGCGACATGGACACCGCGCTCCGCGAGCACGAGGACCTTGTCAAGGAATACTTCGGCACGATCATTCCGCCGAACGATAACAAGTTCGCCTCGCTGAACACGGCGGTCTGGTCCGGCGGCTCCTTCGTCTATGTGCCGAAGGGCGTCAAGGTCGATCTGCCCTTGCAGGCATATTTCCGCATCAACGCGGAGAACTCCGGCCAGTTCGAGCGGACGCTGATCATCGCCGACGAGGGCTCGCAGGTCCACTATGTGGAAGGCTGCACCGCTCCCGTCTACGCGACCGAGTCGCTGCATAGCGCCGTGGTGGAAATCATCGTCAAGAAGGGCGCGCGCGTCCGCTACACGACGATCCAGAACTGGTCCTACAACGTCTACAACCTCGTCACCAAGCGCGCCGTCGCCTACCAGGACGCCGTGATGGAGTGGGTGGACGGCAACCTCGGCTCGAAGCTGACGATGAAGTACCCAGCCATCTACCTGATGGAGCCGGGCGCGCACGGGGACATCCTCTCCGTCGCCTTCGCCGGCCAGGGGCAGCATCAGGACGCAGGCGGCAAGGTCGTCCACGTCGCGCCGAATACGTCGAGCACGATCCTCTCGAAGTCCATCTCCAAGGACGGCGGGCGGGCCTCGTATCGCGGCCTCCTCAAGGTCTATCCCGGCGCGGAGAATGCCAAGAGCAATGTCCGTTGCGACGCCCTCCTGATGGACGAGGAAAGCCGGACGGACACCTACCCCTACATCGAGATCGAGGAAGAGAAGGTCAACATCGGCCACGAGGCGACCGTCTCCAAGGTCGGCGACGAGCAGATCTTCTACTTGAAGAGCCGCGGCATCTCCGAGGACGAGGCGATCGCGATGATCGTCAATGGCTTCATCGAGCCGATCGTCAAGGAACTGCCGATGGAGTACGCGCTCGAACTCAACCGCCTGATCCAGTTGCAACTGGAAGGCTCGGTCGGCTAAGTTTATCCGGCGAGAATAGGGGCGCGGGCGACCCTTCGTGGTCGCCCGCGTGCGCGAACGGGATGGCGCGATGATTACCAAGCAAGCGGTGACGGCGGAGCGGTTTTACGAAATGCCTGAGGTCCCCGGTAAGCGGTTCGAGTTGGTGAACGGGGAGGTCCTTGAAGTGCCATTCGCCGGTCACATGCATGCGCGGATCGTCATGGCTCTCGTGCGATTGCTTGATGCGTTTGTCCGCACGCACAACTTGGGCGAAATTTACGCTGACGGCCTTGGGTACGTCCTCACCCGTATGCCGGATTCCGTACGAGGACCCGATGTATCATTCCTCGCGAGCGAACATGTCCCAGATGAGGAGTTCCCGGGCTTCGTTCCCTTCGCCCCCGATCTTGCAGTGGAAATCGTCTCGCCCAACGACCGATCCAGCGAAGTCCACGACAAGGTAGATCAATATTTGGCGGCAGGCACGCGAATGGTGTGGGTCGTATGGCCGAAGAAGCGTACGGTGAGTGTGCATACCAGAGGTGAGACAAACCGTGAACTCGGCACGGACGATGTCTTGGACGGCGGCGACGTGCTGCCGGGATTCAGCGTGCGCGTTGGTGAACTCTTCGAGATTCCCACGCGACCATAAACACTCCGTATATGACATCTGAGGAGGATTCGCAGTTGGCAACGGTGATGAATGAGACGACACAAGGCTTCCGCCGTGCGGCGGTTGAGGCGCTGTCGGCGGCGCGGCAGGAACCGGCGTGGGTGCTGCAGAAGCGGCTGGACGCGTGGGAGGCGTACGAACGCATCCCGATGCCGACGCTGCGTGACGAGGAATGGCGGCGCACCGACCTCAAGGGACTCAAAATGGATACCGTGCTGCCCTACGGCCCCGTGCTCGATGAGCGGGGTATCCCGGCGGAGATCGCCGATGTGCTCGAAAACGCCGAGGAGCGCGGTGGCCTCTTCATCCAGCACGACGCGAGCACGATCCACGCCGA
>JBPCMC010000260.1:0-2663 GCA_051002645.1 Thermomicrobiales bacterium | reverse complement strand
GCGGGAGAGTGCAATCCCGCCATCAACGTCTCGCGTTCGGTGTCCGTCAGTGGACGGACGAAAAGAGATGCTTGCATGGATGAGAGTATACCACATGCTCGATCACCTCATCTGAGTAGACACTAGTGACTGCGGTGACCTATCGGTCGCGGCCCTCATGCACCTCACGCGGGTAAGGGATGTATCATGCCATCTTCGATTTGAAGAGTGCATAAGGAGGACTGGGCGATGGCGATGCAACCGGGGCGACCGACCAGCGATGAATACGCTCCCTTCTATAAAGGATATATCAGCCTCGTCCCCGAGGGGGATATTCTCGACCTCCTCACGCGGCAGATCGCGGAGACATCCGCCTCTCTGGCATCGTTCTCACCGGCTCAGGCGCAATGGCGCCCCGCGCCGGGGGAGTGGAATGCGACGGAAATCGTCGGGCATCTCGCCGATGCGGAGCGCGTTTTCTCGTACCGTGCGCTCTCCTTCGCCCGCAACGATCCGTCGCCGCTCCCTGGGATGGACCCGGATGGGTTTATGGCAGGGGCGGATTTCGCGCAACGACCGCTCGCCGATGTGCTCGCGGAATACATCGCGGTGCGCCATGCGTCACTGGCGCTCCTGCGCAGCCTGGGCGCGGCGGCGTGGCAGCGCAC
The DNA here is from genome assembly GCA_051002645.1 of Thermomicrobiales bacterium. GTDB lineage: Bacteria > Chloroflexota > Chloroflexia > Thermomicrobiales > JALYUS01 > JALYUS01. The sequence goes on along the minus strand of JBPCMC010000260.1, from coordinate 2,016 downwards.
CGGGAAGGCCGACGGGAACCCGATCAGCGTGCGCGCGCTCGCCTATGTCATCGCGGGCCACGAACTCCACCACGCCGCCGACTTCCCCCGCCATCGTGAGATGGGCAATAACACCGCTATGCACCAGTAAGCATCCCCGGCAGGGCGCTCGGTATTTAGCCGCCGGTCAGCCGCAGGATAATCTCAACGGTCATCGTGCGCGTCGCTCCGGCGGCGAGCGGCATGAGCCCGTCCGGATGGCCCTCGGGCTGCGACGCGGCGCCGGGGGCGCAGGTCTGCGGCTCGACGGAGATGGACGGCTGATCGGCCGGCGCGAAGAGGACGACATCGCGCACGCCCTCGATGAAGCCGAATTCCACCATCGGCGCTCCGGGTGGGTCAGCGAGCGTCGCGCGGGCATCTGCCCCCAGGTCCGTCCGCGCGACATTCGCGGTCTCGCCCATTGGCGGAGCGATCACCCGTGCGGACGTGACCGGCCGCTTCTCGCCCGTCGGAACGTATCCCGCCTGGATGTGCTCCGCCCGACCGGGGATTTCGACACGCACGCGGGCGCGCTCCCCGCCGAGTGCCGCGACCGCGAAGTACGGGTGCAGCCCGATACCGATGGGGGCGACACCCGCGCCCTCGTTCGTCGCGCTCAGGCTGATGCGCAGCCGACCGTGCGCGATAGCGACTGTCTGGGTGAGGCGAATGGCGAACGGGAAGCCCGCCCGCTGATCGGGTGTGAGCGCATCGGCGGTGGAGAAAGTCGCGGTGGCCCGATCCGGCGCGACCGCCGTCACCTGCCACGGATGGGTATGCGCGAAGCCGTGTGTGAAACTTGGCGCCGTGGAGCCTCGGCGCGGGATGGTCAGCGCCTTGCCCTGCCAGTGATACCGGAAATCCATCATGTGGCCGGGAAAGGGGAAGAGAATCGCGCAGCCGAAGCGCGACGGGCGCTCCGCGAGCGCCGCCGGCCCGTCATTGTGGAGCACCGAGACCCACGCATCGCCGTCGCGCACCATGAAGGCGACGCAGTTCGCGCCGTACTCCGGGGCGAGCCACGCCAGCGCGCGTGCATCGGCATCGGCGAGCCGGATCAGTGTGCCCGCGAACGCTTCCCAACCCGGCGGCGTGCGCGGGCTATCGTCATGTGTCATCCCGCACCCTCCTTACAGCAGCGCTGCGCCGCCATCGACGGTCAGCATCGAGCCGGTCAGCATCGCCGCATCGTCGGAGACGACGAAGAGGAATGCCTTGGCGATGTCCTCGGGTGTCTGCAAGCGGCCGAGCGGGGTGCTGCGCAGGCGGCGGTCGTAGTTCGCCGGGTTGTCGATGCTCGTGCTCGGGTCATTCGGGCTGTACGGCGTGTCCTCCCGGATGAAGGGCGTATCGACGTGGCCGGGGGAGACGAGTACGCAACGAATATTGTCGCCCGCGTACGACGCGGCGGCGGAGCGGGTCAGGCCGACGAGGCCCATCTTCGCCGCGCCGTAGCCGGGGCTGCCCGCGCCCGGCCGGATCGAGGCCAGGGAGCCGAGGTTGACGATCACGCCGCCGCCCGCGCGCCGCATCGAGGGCACCACTGCCTTGATGCCGAGGAAGGAGCCGGTGAGGATCGTCCCGACGATCAGACCCCACATCTCCTCGGTCTGCGCGTCGAAACCGACGCGAAAATTCGCACCCGCATTGTTGCAGAGGATCGCGACAGAGCCGAGTTCCTGCTCTGCGGCGGTAACGGCATCGTCCCATTGATCTGATCGTTGGACATCGAGCGGCACGGCAAGAGATCTCCCTCCCGCGTCCCGCACCTCCCGCGCGACCGCCTCTGCCTTCTCGGGGAAAAGGTCGGCCACGCACACTGCCGCGCCCTCACTCGCGAAAAGACGCGCCTGTGCCCTTCCCATCGCGCCGCCCCCACCGGTGATCAGCGCCACTTTTCCCTCAAGCTTCATGGACTCCTCCGATCGTCGCATTGCCACATTAGGGACATCCGTTGTGACGCCCGTGCCGTGTGACGCATCGTGTGCTTGTTTG
>JBPCMC010000259.1:0-7125 GCA_051002645.1 Thermomicrobiales bacterium | reverse complement strand
CCCCCGCTCCTCCGTGCTTTTTGTTTTTTGGTGTTCCTTCGTTTCGGACAGGTCCTCTGCGCCCCCCCCCCCCCCGCCACCATCATTACACGGCTCAGTGCCACCCGCCGCACTGTGCGCTAATGGTCCCGCTTCAGCCGTGGGATGACATCGGTGGCGATGCGTTCGAGGAGGTCCATCTGCGTATCGCCGGGGGCGTCGATGATGAGCTCGTTGATGCCCGCCTCCCAATACTGGCCGACGACTTCCTCGAAGGCGTCCACCGAGGCCCACGGGTCATTCGGCATCAGTGCGGCCCAACCGTAGAGCGAGCGGATAATTTCGTGCGGATCGCGGCCAATGGCGGCGCAATGCTCATCCAAGATCGCGTTGCGCGCCCGCAACTCCTCTAGCGTGCCATGGGAGTTCCAGCGGTCCGCGTATTGGGCGACGATCTTCAGCATCTGTCGCCCGTGCGCGCCGAGGGTGAGCGGCGGGCGCGGCTGCTGCACCGGGCCGGGGCGGAAGGCGGCATCTTTCAGTTGGTAGTACTGCCCTTCGTAGGTTGTGACTTCATTGCGCAGGAGATGATCGACGATCTCGACCGCCTCGCGGAAGCGACCGACCAATTCGGCGGCGGCGGGGAAGGGGATGCCGTACATCTCGTGCTCCGGCACATACCAGCCCGCGCCGAGACCAAGTTCCAGCCGCCCATTGGAGATGTGATCGACCGTCACCGCCTCCTTGGCGAGCAGGGCCGGGTGGCGGAAGGTGTTGCAACTGACAAGCACGCCGATGCGGATACGCTCGGTGCGCGCCGCCAGCCCCGCCAGCAGCGTCCATCCCTCGTAATACGGCCCGGTCGGGCGACTTGGCTGCACGTAATGGTCGCAGTCCCAGACGCTGTCGAACCCCAGTCGCTCGAACTGCTGCCAGCGTTCGACGGTCTTCTCCCACGGCATGTTCTGGTCCGTGCAAAGCCCGATCCGTAGCGGTTGCGCCATGTGAAATTCCTCCTCCAACTCGACTATCGCTTCTACTTGATTGCGACTGCTCCCGATGGCTGTGCAATCACGATGATTGCCCCGCGTGTGCGCTCCTCTGCTTTCGGTCGGACGATGATCTCCACATCGCGCCCGAGTGCGGTGAGGAATTCCATCAGTCGTTCGACAGAAAATCCGCTCAATCGCCCGCGCACGAGATTGGAGACATGTGGCTGTTCGATGCCGAGAAGGTCGCCGGCCTGTACTTGCGTGAGCCCGCGATCCGTGATGATCGTGCCGATCTGATAAGCGAGATCCGCCTTCGTCTTACGCTCCTCGGCGTTCGGTAAGCCGAGATCGGCGAATACGTTGCCACTTCCCTCGATGATGGTGATCTTTCCGCTCATATTCAAGGTCCTTTCTTCGTCCTGAGTGCGTCCTGCTCAACCGCTGCCCGGAGTCGCGCTCTGATGAGATCGCTCTCGTGCCTCGACATTTCGCTACCACGCTTTGACTTCTTCTGGAATGCGTGGAGGACGTAGATACCGCTCCGCAATCGCACGGTATACATCGTTCGGTACGTGTCTCCGTCATAGTCATCGATGATTTCCAGAACGCTTGCGCCCCCGAAGCCTTTGAGCGGCTTTGCGTCCGGGTGCTTCGTGCCACGTTGCGCGAGCTCCAGCGCGTAACCCATCACGTCCTGCACGTCGTCGGGAAATGCTCGCAGATCGTCCTTTGAGGAACCAACCCAATGAATGGGGCGAAGCGTTCCAGTCATGGGAGTAATATACTCGTTTACGTATATCTCCGTCAACCGATACCGCAGCACTCTTCGCCAAGCCTGTCGCGGTATCGCCCTTGCATAGAGAGAACCGAGCCGGTGCTCCGGCGGAAAGGGTCTGTCAGACATGACGACGGTGGAATTGCCACGCTTCACGGCGGCGCAACAGGATTTGATTGAGCAGGAACAGGCGCTGCTCGGGCGCTTGACCGAGGTAATGGAGCGTTTTCCGGGCGCCGCCGAGGACCGGACAACTGTCCGCGATGTGGCGCGGGCGCTGGACGACGTGTTCTCGGTGGTGATCGTCGGGGAGTTCAACGCGGGCAAGAGCGCCTTCATCAACGCGCTGCTCGGCCAGCCCGTCATGGAGGAGGGTGCGACGCCGACGACGACGCGCATCAACATCCTGCGCGCGGGCGCCGAGGTGACGCAGGGCATCAACAGCGACGGCTTCGTTGTCGTCACACACCCCGCGCCCTTCCTCGGGCAGGTGACTGTCGTCGATACGCCGGGCACGAACGCCGTGATCCGCGAGCACGAAGCGGTCACGCAGCAGTTCATCCCGCGCGCCGATCTGATCCTTTTCGTGACGAGCGCGGACCGCCCCTTCTCCGAGAGCGAGCGGAAGTTCATGTCGGAGATTCGCGCCTGGGGGAAGAAGGTCGTCATCATCATCAATAAGGTCGACCTCCTCTCTGATGCGGATTTGGCGAAGGTGCTCTCCTTCGTGCGCGAGCAGGTGCGCGCGCTCATCGGCTTCACGCCCGAGGTCTTTCCCGTCGCGGCGCGCCTGGCGCTGGCGGCGAAGCAGTCCCCGCCGGGCGACGTGCGCGACGCTCTCTGGGCGCGCTCCCGTTTCGCGCCGCTCGAACAGTACGTGATCGAGACGCTCGATCTTCCCCGCCGCTTGCGCCTGAAATTGCTTTCCCCGCTCGGCGTGACGGCGCGGGTGATGGGACGCTACCGGGAGGCGGCGGACGAGCGGCTGGCGCTCCTAGCCGGCGACCGCGAGACGCTGGCGCGCATCGAGGGCCAACTGGGCGTCTACCGGGGGGACATGGAGCATGGCTTCACGCACTATCTGACAATGGTCGATAACGTCGTGCTGCAACTCGTCGCGCGGGGCGACGCATTCTTCGCGGATACGCTGCGGATCGGGCGCATCCCGGACCTGCTCAATAGCGAGCGGACACGCGGCGCGTGGGAGCGTGAGGTCGTGCGCGACACGCCACAGCAGATTGACGGCATCGTGCAGGGGTTGATCGACTGGATGGTCGAGCACGATCTGCGCACCTGGCAGGCCGTCACCGAACTCGTCCGGCGACGCCAGACGGTGCAGCCGAATACGGAGATGATCGGCGAGGTCTCGGAGCGGTTCGCGTACGACCGCCAGGCGCTTCTCAATTCGGTCGGCGCGCGGGCGCAGGAGGTCGTGCAGCGATACAACGCCTCGGGCGAGGCTGAGCGCCTGTCACGCGAGGTGCAGGCGGCCGTCTTCCAGGCGGGGCTGGTGCAGATCGGGGCCGTGGGCCTCGGGGCGGCGGTCGTGGCGGCGGCGACGACCGCGCTCGCCGACTTCACCGGCATCCTCGCCGCGACGATGATCGCCGCCCTCGGCCTCGTCATCCTCCCGGCCAAGCGGCGCCGCGCGCAGGAGCAATTCCATGCCCGCGCCGAAGACCTGCGCACGCGGCTGATGGCGACGCTGCGCGAGCAGTTCGCTGGTGAACTGGATCGTTCGCTGGCGCGGATCGGGGAGGCGGTCGCGCCCTACACGCGCTTTGTCCGTGCCGAGGCGGAGCGGATGGAGGAGATTCGCGGCGAACTCCTCGCAATCCAGGGCGAGAGCGACCGCCTCCGCTACGCCATCGACGCGCTGGTGCCGGAGATAGGTGCAATCCCCGGCACAGATGCAAATCCATACTCGCCCACCATCGAGCCTCGCTCATCGCTAGCGAGGCCATTTGGCTTGCCACCCGGTACCCCGGTATCGGACCCCGCCACGGCTGTTCATCGTTGACCTCTCCCCCGACCCCTCTCCATCGCCGCCATCTATCCGCAGACGACACATGATGCGATCGAGAGAACCTTTGACCCATTCAATTATCGACCTCGCCCGCGAGTCCGTCACCGCGCTGGAGGGTGAGGGCGTTCTGGGTGCTCCAGAGGACATTGCGGCGCAGCTTCTGCGCGGTCAGGTAGCGGGTCGCGGCGACGAGGGCGAGGCGGGCGTCGGCTTCCTGTTCGGCGGCGTGGAGACGGTCGTGCTGGGCGATGCCTGCCTCGATCATCTGGAAGGTGTGGAAGGTCGAATCCTCACGGAGTAATGCATGGGCAATCGCTGCCCTCAGGTCATCCTCCGGGTAGCCGCGCTCCTGGTAGTGGTGGACGATGTCTGCTGCCTCCTCGACCTGCTGGAACTCGACGCAGTAAATGAGGCGGTCGGTGAGCGCGTGCGGGTCGTCGATCATCTCCGGTACGTGGTTGCGGTGGGCGGGCAGTTCGGCGCGCGGGATGTTCAGGAAATAGGTGAGGTAGACGAAGAGCGCGCCGTGGAAGATCGCCCGGAGTAGGGCGCGGTCCGTCTCGTCGTTGCGGCCCGCGATGCGGTGCGCGAGTGTATCGAGCGCGTGGCAATAGGAGATGACGTGGAGCACGTCGTCCCAATCCTCCTCGTTTTGGAGGGGGAAGCGGGCGACGCGGTAGACCCCGGCGCGGCAAAGGACGCGGGTGAGGTCGGTAATCGTCGCGCCGCCCGCGATGGCATCCCGGAAGGCGGCGATGGTGGCGTGTGGGGCGTCACCGAGCGCGGTGGCGAGTAGTGCGTCCGCGCCGTCCCATGCCGTGCCACGGCCCGCCTCCATGAGTGCGGGCAATGCCGCGAAGACAGCGTGCAGCGGGGCGACGAACTCCATCCAGTCGGCGGATTCCTCGTGCCGGAAGGCGGTCGCCATCGGCGGCACGACGCCGGAGAGGACGTCCGCCGCGTGCTCCTCGCCGATCAAGTCCACCATCTCCCATGCCTTATTGAGGAAGTCGACGACATGACCGGTGGAGAGGAAGAAATGATCGGTCGCGCCCGCGAGCATCATGCCGACGACATCCTCCAGCGGCCATGCGGCGGCGACGGCGGTGCGGACGCAGCGCTCCGCCCCCGCCGCCTCGCGGTCCTCGACGAAGAGGCGGAACCAGCGCGTCAGGTGCTCCTGATCGGCGGTGTCGAGCGTCGGCAGGGGGCGCTGGACGCGGCGCGGCGGGCCATCGAAGGAATCGCGCGCCATCTGGATGCCGCCGTGGACGAGCGCGAGCGGCACGTCGGCGGGCAGCAGCATGGGGCCGAGGTTGCCCATGCAGGTGAGGATGACGAGGCCGGGGCCGAAGCCGTTACGCCGGTAACGCAGCGCGTGGGGCGCTGAGCGGGCAATAATCGCGGGCATCGGCTCGCGCGCCGCGAGGAGATTGGCGACCGCCTTGGCGATCAGAAAGGTGTTGCGCTCCTCCATCCCCTGTCGGAGATCGGCGTAACCCTTCTCGGCTCGCGCGTGATAGAAGGTCTCCACCGGCGTGGGGGAGACGTAGATGTCGCCGTCACGCACCTCGACGGGGAAGACGGGCACATCGTCCCCGCCGCCCGTGAAGCAGCCGCCGGAGCAGAGGTCGAAGCGCCAGTGGTGCCAGTGGCAACGCAACACGCCGCTCGTGATCGTCCCCTTCGAGAGCGGGTAGCCCATATGCGGGCAGCGATTGTCGAGCGCGCGCACCTGCCCCTCGTGCATGAGGAGGAGCACCTGTCGCTCACCCACCTTGACGACGCGCTGCCCGCGCGCCTCCAAGTCGCGCAGGCTCGCTGCGCGCACGAAACCATCATCCGCCGCTGTGCGCTCATTCACGCGGGCCGTCGTCGTTGCCATCCGGCACCTCCTTGCGGGCTGCTTCCGATAAAATCAGCATACACCCGATCCAGAGAAAAACAAGCGAAATCTGTCTAAAATGCGAAATGAATCGCTGGTGGGAATCGCCCCGACTCCGTGCGATGATGCGCGACGATGAAACTGCCAAACGTCGCACATGCTATCGTCGCGCAAGGGAAGATCGCGGCATACTTGCTGAAACCGGATCATGCCGAAGGCGGAAGCAAGGCGCGTTTCTTTCTTCGTTTCGGTTTCACGATCACCGAGTGGGAGATTATGGCTGCAGCGTTCCATGCCCATGCGATAACCAATGAGGTAGAAACTGAGCAGGTCGTTCCCAATGGAATGAAGTACACTGTTGTTGGCGCTCTGCATACACCGGATGGCAGAGCGCCGCTCGTCCGCTCTGTATGGCAGATCGATTCGGGCGCCACGATTCCTCGATTCATTACCGCCGTTCCCTATAGAGGAGTGAATCGCAATGATTGACGAGTTTGATGTGGTCGCTTTGCGCGTCCCATTGCCGAATGCGCATATGTACGATGGTAGCGACGGTTTGCACGTTGACGATCAGGGTGCAGTGGTCGATGCCGCGCCTGATGGGCAGTATTTCATCGTCGAATTCTTCCGCAATGGTGAAACAGTCGCCATCGAAACGGTGACGCCCGATCAGGTGCGCCTCGTTCAGCAGGTGCGGCCTGCATCGAAGCATAAGACTGTGAATGCATAGAAGATAATCGCAGAAGGGGTGCGCGCGGAGGATGCTATGTACGCGATGACTGCCATCTTCACGATGCCGGAAGGGACCGATTGGGAAGCGGTGCGCGCCCTCGCTCGGGAGCGCGCGCAGGCGTATTACCTCGACATGCCGGGGCTGATGTCGAAGGCGTTTATCATCGATCCCGAGCGGCGGCTCTATGGCGAGCAGTACGTCTGGGAGACGCGCGCGGCGATGGATGCCTTCATCGCCTCCGCTATTTTCCGGGGCGCGGTGGCAAAGTTCGGTGAGCCGGAATTCCGTTTCTACGAGATCCCCGCCTACATCGAGCAGGGCGCGCTCGTCGGAGTGGGGCGATGAGCGAGTCTGTCCACCCGGAAACCTTCGCGGATCGGCGGCGGGTATTCGCGGCGCGGCAGCGTCGCTTCATCGCCGTGATCGGGCCGTGCCTGATTGCCGCCTTGACGATCCTCGCGCTCGGCGCGGGGGAGCGTCTGCGCGGCTTGCCGTTCTCGCTCATGCCCGCACTCCTGATCGCCGCACTCGCTGCCGGGCTGATGGTCGTCGACCGCGACCGGCCGGGGCCGAAACTCTGGCTCTTCGGCATCCTCTGCTTCCTCGTCTTCCTCATCCTCGTCGTCTTGTAGACGAGCCGATTTGAACCGCCCAGAAAACAAAGAAGCCAAGGGGGGAAGAAGGGTATCTTTTCTTCGTTTCTTTGTGCCCTTTGCGTGTTTGCGCTTTTCCCCC
>JBPCMC010000258.1:0-5330 GCA_051002645.1 Thermomicrobiales bacterium | reverse complement strand
GCAGGATGGTCAGGTCGAAACGATCGCGGATCGAGCGGATGAAACTGCTCAGTGTCTGCTTCTCGTTCGGGTTCATGCCGGCGGCGGGCTCATCGAGCAGCAGCACGCGCGGTTCGAGGGCGAGGGCGCGCGCGATTTCCAGGCGGCGCTGGTCGCCATAGGCGAAGTTGAGCGCCTTCGTTTCGGCGCGGCCCGCCAGCCCGACGAGGTCGAGCAGTTCCATCGCCTTCGCGCGCGTGGCACGATCCTCCGCCGGCGCGGGCGGCAGGCCGAGCACCCCGGCGATGACGCCGCTGCGGGTGTGGACATGCTGGGCGATCATCACATTCTCGATGGCCGAGAGATTGCCGAAGAGGCGGATGTTCTGGAAGGTGCGCGCGATCCCTCGCGCGGCGACGCGGTGCGGCCGCAAGCCGGTTATGGCGTCGCCCCGATAGAGCAGTCGCCCGCTGGTCGGTGGGATGAGTCCGGTCATCAGATTAAAGAGGGTCGTCTTGCCCGCCCCGTTCGGGCCGATCAAGCCGAAAACCTCGCCCTCGTAGACGGAGAAGGTGACGTCGTTGACAGCCACCAGTCCGCCAAAGCGACGCGTCATACCCACCGCCTCCAGGACGACGTTCGTCGATGCCGGGCCGCTCGCCACGGCATCAGGCGCCGTGCCGCCCTCCACAGGCGGCGTCATGGCGCCGTCCGTGGTCTGTCCACCGTGGTTGGCGGCCGGGCGAACGGGCGTCGCAACCGACGCAGGAGATCGGGCGTGACCAGCCCCTGCGGGAAGAAGATCGTGCCGAGGACGAGCAGCAGCCCGAAGATAATCAGTCGCCCATCTTTAAGAAATTGCGCGAGCCAGTGGGGGAGGCCGTTGATGTCCGCGAGCGCGCGCAACACCTCGGGCAGCGCCGTGAGGACGAGGCCACCGAGCACCGGGCCAACGAAGGTACGCGAGCCGCCGATCAGCACGAAGGCGAGATAGGCGACGCTCGCGTCGAACGTCCCCTGGCGGGCGTTCCAGGTATTTAGAAAGTGCGCGCTCACCGCGCCGACGATCCCCGCCAATATCGCGCCCATCGTGAAGGCCAGCACTTTGTGGTAGGTCGGCGCAATGCCCATCGCATCCGCAGCCAGTTCATCCTCCCGGATCGCGGTGAAGGCGCGCCCGATCCGGCTCTTCTCCAGTCGATAAAGGAACGCCATCGAGATAATCAACAGCGGCAGCGCGATCCAGAGGTATTGGAGTGTCGAGTCGAACGGCTGGGGTATCTTGAAGATGCCCACCGCGCCGCCGGTGATCTTCAGGTTGAGCGAGACGACCCGCAATATCTCGACAAAGGCGATCGTCGCGAGGGCGAGATAAATCCCCCGCAGCCGCAGCGCCGGGATACCGACGATGATTGCCAATGCCGCGCAGAGCACCGCCGCGACCAACATCTCCACCAAGAGGAGCGGGATCGGAAAATGCGCGCCGTTCGCCACCTTGAAGACCTTCGTCGACATCACCGCTGCGACGTAGCCGCCGAGCGCGTAGAATCCGGGGCTGGCGAGTGAGAGTTGGCCCGCCATCAGCGGGAAGTAGAGCGACATGCCGAGCATTGCCGCCAGGACCATCGAGACGATGACATTGCTGTGCGCGTGCAGGAAGTCGAGCATCGCTTAGACCTTCTGAACCTGCACCCGGCCAAGGATGCCTTGCGGGCGGAAGAGCAGGATGACGAAGAGCAGGCCGAAGGCCACCGCGTCCTTGTAGGCTGACTGATCGGCGGGCACAAATGCCTCCGCGAGACCGAGGACAAGGCCGCCGAGGACCGCACCGGGGATGTCGCCCAGACCGCCGAGCACAATCACGGCGAGCCCCTTCAGGCCGAAGGCGATGCCGAAATACGGCCCGGCGATGCTGACGCTCGTGCCGATTAGCGTGCCCGCCAGCCCACCGAGGAAGCCGCTCAGGAAGAAGGTGAGCGTAATCAGTCGGTCGGTATTGATGCCGAGCAGACTGGCGGTCGTCGCGTCCTCGGCGACGGCGCGGAGCGCCTTGCCTTCCTTGGTGTTGCTAATTAGTAAAGTCAATCCAGCCAGGATGACGCAGGCAACGCCGAAGATGACGATCTGCACCGTGCGGATCGGAATCGGATTGGTCTCGCTGCCGAAGTTCACCGCGACGGGGAGGCTGCCGGTGATCCGGTCTTTATAGGTGTAATTCTCCGCGCCAACGAGATACTGGATGAGGTTGACAATGATGATCGCCACACCGAGGCTCGACACCAGCGAGAGCAGGCGGTCCGCACCATGCCGGCGCAGCGGCCGGAAGGCGAGTCGTTCGATGAGGACGGAGAGCAGGCCCGCCAAGATGCTGCCGACGATCATCGCTAGCACGAAGGCGAGACCGAAGGGCAGCGACCTATTCGCGAGGATGCCGTTGAAACCAAACGCCGCGCCGGTCAATACATAGGTGAAATACGCCCCGGCGGTGAAGATCGCGCCGTGCGCGAAATTGATGATGCCTAGGATGGAGAAGACGAGCGTGTAGCCGAGCGCAAAAATGGCGTAGATGCTGCCAATCGACAGCCCATTGAGTAGCGACTGGATGAAATGCGTCAACCGCGTCCGCCTTTGCCTTCTGGCTCCACTGCAACGGTCACACGCGCTATCGTGCTCGGCGCAACCGATCGGCGTGACAGCCCGGACGGATGGAAGCCGCCGGGCCGTTCGCCGCCAGTGCGGTTATGAGAGGTAGTTGAAGGTGCCGGTCGCGCCGTCCGGGTTCATCTTGATCTGCGCGACGTAGAAGTCCTTCTGCACGAGATCATGGTCCTTATCGAAGGAGATGGTGCCGAGCGGCGTGTTGTACGTGCCGGCGTGAATCTCGGTGTTCAAGGCGACGCGCAGGTCCTCAATCGACATGTTGGCAATCTTGTTCTTGCTGTCGAGCGACTTCAGCGCGTCGACGAAAACCTGAATGCCCGTGAAGGTCTGCGCCGCGAACTGAGGTGGGTCGCGCTTGAACTGGTCGGTGTAGACCTTCTTGAAGGCATCGTTGATGTCGCTCTTCAGGGCGGGGCTATAGGCCTGTGCGACGAGGATGCCGTCGCACTGCGCCTTGCAGACCGGGAAGAGATTGGTCGTGTTCAGGCCGTTGCCGCCGATGATGACGCCCTTGAAGCCGAGTTCGCGCAGTTGCTTGACGAGGTTCCCGCCGTCGGCGGCGAGGCCGGAGACGATCGCCAGATCGGGCTTCGTCGCCAGCGCGTTCGTCACCTGCGTCTGGAAGTCGGTATCCGTCGTCTGGAATTTCTGCACCGTCGTTACGTTGAGGTTCAGGTCCTTCGCGGTGGACTGGAACGTCGCGGTCTCGGAGACGCTGAATGCGTCATTCTGCGCGAAGAAGACCGCCACATTCTTGATGTTCGGATTGATCTTCAACGCTTGCTTGACGGCGTTCGGCGCAACAATCGAGACCGGCGCGGAGACGCGCGTCACAAATGGACCGATCTGCGCGATGCCTTGCGCCGTGTTCGACGGACCAATCACGGGTACTTTCGCCTTGTCAGCGACCGGGTCGGCGGCGAAGGCTTGCTGGGAGAGCGTCGGGCCGACGATGCCGACGGCTTTGGTCTGCGAAATGAGCGACTGAAAGGCGTTGATCGCGCCTCCCTCGTCACCGGCGGTGTCCTGCAGCACGACCTTGATTGGTCGGCCGTTGACGCCGCCACGGTCATTGAAGAACTTCTCCGCCAGCAGGCCACCGTTCTTCTCTTCCTCGCCGAGCAGCGCGACATTGCTGGTCGTCGCGATGGCGAGGCCGATCGGGATGGGCTGACCCGAGAGCGCCGCTGCGGGCGATGCCGCACCCGAGGCGGCGCTGGCGGCGGGCTGCGTCGCGCTGGTGGATGAGGTTGTCACCGCGCTCGCCGCCCCGGTGGTCGCTGCCGGTGCTGTCGTCGCGGCGGCGGGCGCTTTCGTGGCCGCCGGCGCGGTGGTCGCCGTGGACGACGATGAGCCGCAGGCGGTCAAAATGAGGGCAAGAACCACAAGGATGGGAACCCAGAGCCGCTTCATCGTTCTCTCCTCTTGATAGGTGCGGACACACGCGGAGCCCTTCATGCCTTGCATGTCACGACATTCCCGCCGGCAACCCTTTACCCTTAACCCCGTTTCGCGCGGCGAAGGCTAGCATTCGCTACGCCGCCTGTCAATTTGTTCCGCACTCATTTCGTCTGTTACAGGTGCAAGAGATGGATGTCGATCCACAGGGCGGCGGTGGCGGCGGCGACCATCAGCGGCGTGACGATTGCGCCGACTTTCATATAGGAGGTCGCGCTCACCGCGACGCCGCGCTTGCGCACAATTGCCAGCCAGAGCATCGTCGCGAGTGAGCCGACGGTGATGATGCTCGGCCCAATATTGGTGCCGATCAGCGTCGCGTAGGCCAGATGCTCGGGCACATGCTGGCCGGTGGCGCGCAGGACGCTAATCATCGCGACCGCCATCGGGATGTTATTGACGATATTCGCGCCGATGCCTGTCCCGGCGGCGACCGCGAAGAGCGTCCCGAAACCCGTGCCCGTCGGGATACTACCGATGCGCGCCAGCCATCCGTGCTCGACGGCCCTGATGACGACGAACATCGCGATGACGAAGGGGAAGAGCGACCAGGTAACGGAATCACGGAGGTCGGCCAGGGAGGATTGGCGGCGTGTACAGGACGCCAGCGCCATGATCGCGCCCACACCGAGCGCGGGGACCGCCAATGGGATACCCGCCAGACCGCACGCAAGCAGGGCGAGTAGGACGGCGGTCAGCCCCACGGCTGCGGTGCGATACCCGGCCAGGGCGGTGAATCCGCCCGTGCGCTCGATGGGGAATGCACGCGGAATGCGCGCCCGGAAGATGAGAAAGAATGCGCCGATATTGACCGTGAGCGCGGCGAGATTCGGCAGCAGCATCACCGCCGCGAAGTGCGCGAATGAGAGGTGCAGGAGGTCATAGACGAGGATGTTCGTCAGGTTCGACATTGGCAGGAAGAGCGAAGCGGTGTTCGCGACGAAGACGCAGGCGAAGAGGTACGGCACCGGGTCGATGCCGAGACGGTCGACCACCACGTAGACAATCGGCGTCAGCACGATGATCGTCACGTCGAGCGAGAGGAACGCCGTGATCAGCGCGCCGAGGATGAAGACGTTGAGGAGGAGGAGGCGTCCGCTCCCGCGCGCCGAGCGCGCCGCGCGGATCGCCAGCGCATCGAAGACGCCCGCCCGCTCCGCGATGCCGGTGATGACCATCATGCCGAGCAGGAAGAGCAAAACGTTCGCCGTTTGCCTGACGATGTCGATCAG
>JBPCMC010000257.1:0-19524 GCA_051002645.1 Thermomicrobiales bacterium | reverse complement strand
CTCTGGCCTGGCCTGCGACATCGGCGACCCGGTCTTTGGCCTGCCCGGTCGCGTCACCGACTCTGTCCCTCGCTTGCCCCGTCACATCGCCGACCTTGTCGCGCGCCTGTCCGGTGACGTTACCGACCTTGTCGCCGAGCGACTGGTCATCATCCTGCTGGCCGTCACCGTAATATTCCTGCCCGCGCTCATAGGATCCCTGGCCGCGGCCGTACCCATAGGAGGAAGTGCCGCCGTACATCTGCCCGCTCCGAGGGGAGGGCTGACCGCCGCCGAAGTACGTCCGCCCACCGGTGTAGCCGCCGCGATAGTCCCCGCGATACTCCGACGCACCGCTCGAACGCTTCATATAGAGCCAGCCGATACCGAGCGCGGCGAGCGCCGCCGGAATCGGGTTCTGCTTGACCGTCTCCATGAATCCAGATCCGGCGCGTTGCGCCGAATCGCCAACGTTACTGACCATTTGCTCCGCCCTTCCGACAGTCGCCTCGCGGATATTGTCCTTGACTGTCTCTACTTGATCGCGTACCGCGTCCGACACCTGCTCCTTGAGCCGATCCGGGTTGAGTTTTTCCTGGATCGCGTCGATCGTCCCCGTCATCTCGTCGCGGGTCTGCGCGATATCCGCCCGGAGCACTTCCGGCGATTCCGCTTCCGCAGACTCTCCGGCCTCGGTCCGCCACTCGGGGTCGCCGGGCTGACGGTAGTCGCCCATTACATCTGCTCTTTCGCCCACTGGCGGTCCTCCTTCAGCGTTTGGATGGTTTGTTCCGGCGCCATCGTTTCATGCTTGAGGGCGGTGAGCCCTCGCTGCACGAGGAACCCGCCGACGCCGAGCACGATGACCGTGACGATCAGGGCCGCGAGCCACCAGGGCAGACCGACCGTCCCGAGGATGATGATGAACGTCGCGATCAAGGCGAGCAGCCCCGCGTAGGCGACCGCGCCGCCGACCGCCAAGAAACCGACATCCTTGCCAACCGCCGTTGCCTTTTGCGTCATCTCGGTCTTTGCCAGCTGCACCTCCTGGCGGACGAGCGTACTCGTCTCGCGCGCAAGGTCACCGAAGAGTTCACCGAGTGAACGCTCGTCGCTACTTTGCTGCATTAGCGTGTCTCCGTGCCTCGGACAGTCCAGCTGCGCTCACCGGTACCCGTGCCGTAGTCACTGGCACCGCCCTGGCCGGTCGTCGCGCCGCCTGTGGTCTGTCCACCGTACCCACCCGTCGTCGCTCCGCCGGCATACTCGGTCGCCGTGCCGCCGTAGCCACCGGCTGTCGTTCCGCCCGTGTATTGCCCTCCATATCGCCCGCCCTGGTTCTCGCGATCGTATTGCCCGCGATACGAGCCCGCGTAGTTGCCCGGCCGATATGAATTGTAGCGAGGCCCGCCGTAGCCGTAGCCTCGGTCATACCCGGAACCGCCGCCCTGCTCATCGTCCCCGCGCTGCGCGGTGCTCTTCAGGAAGCGTGCGCCGAGTAGACCGAGGACGAACGCGCCGCCGAGAACGACGGCGGGTTGCTGCCGTGCGTACCGCTCGACATCGCGGACAATCGTCTGCACGTCCTTACCGCGCAGCGTGTCGGTGAACTGCTCGACGCGCTCGGCTGCTTTGTCCGTGTACTGGGCGATGCCATGCTGGTCATTCTGGCGCAGGTGCTCGCCCGTGTGCCGCAGCGCCTCGGCGACCGTGCCGAGGCTGTCGACGGCCTGGTCCTTCCGCGAGGCAATTTGCGAGGTTGCCTGCTGCTTCGCCTGATCGACGACCTGCCCGGCCATTTGCTGCGCCTGATCGACCGCCTGCCCAGCCTTCTCTTGCGTCTGCTGGACGACATCCTGGCCCGTCATGCCGCCCTGCTGACCAGTCGCGCCCCCGCTCCCCTGCCGGGATGCGCCGCCAGTTTGCGACGTCGTGCCGCCCATCGTGTCTGCTGCCTTGCGGCTCTGAGGTTGTTCGGAAACCATACTGTACTCCTTCCGCGAATGAAACCGACGGATCGACATAGAGCATCTTTCGTGCCACATGTACTACTCGAATACTTATCCATGCATATGAAATATCCGTACAATCAGAAAGTGTGAAGCCGCGAAGCAATGACGCGGCAGCGGTGCATACCGCGCGATTGCGCGCTGATAACCCCTCTCGCCCCGCGCAATCTCTCAACGCGAATCGCCGTCGCGCTGTGCGAAACGCGGTATGATGCGCGAACCCGGTCCGCACCCGATAGTCGAGCGGTGCGACCACGACACCGTGGAGGTGATGGTATGGCTCTCAATCAGGCGACGCTCTCAACCGAAGAAATCATCGCGCGGTGCGAGCGATTCCTCGGCGGGCACGGGCCGATGCGCCCGCACGACGAACTCCTTGCGCTGGCCGACGCGACGGCCACCGACGAAGCGGCGGATGTTTATGGTAAGGGCGCGCTGATCGAAGATTTCGAGCGCGAGGTCGCGGCGCTCCTCGGTATCGAGGCGGCGCTCTTCCTGCCGACCGGCACGATGGCCCAGCAGATCGCCCTGCGCATCTGGGCCGAGTGGAAGAAGATCGACACGGTCGCCTATCACCCGATGTGCCATGTCGAGACGAAGGAGGAGAAGGGTTATCAGCGCCTGCACGGTCTCCACGCCCTACTCGTCGGCGACGCGCGGCGGCTGATGACGCTGGATGACTTGCACGCGGTGGCGGAACCGCTCGCCGCCCTGCTGATTGAGTTACCGCAGCGCGACCTCGGCGGCCAGTTACCTTCGTGGGAGGACCTCCGGGCGCAGACGGCATGGGCGCGGGAGCGCGGCGCGGCGGTCCACATGGACGGCGCGCGCCTCTGGGAATCCGCCCCCTACTACGGCCGCTCCTACGCGGAAATCAGCGCGCTCTTCGACAGCGTCTACGTCTCGTTCTATAAGGGTGTCGGCGCGATGGCCGGTTCCGCGCTCGCCGGGTCGGCGGATTTCATCGCCGAGGCGCGTGTCTGGCAGGTGCGGCACGGCGGCCGGATCATCCATCTCTTCCCGTATGTCCTCTCCGCCCGGACGAAGCTGCGCCAGCGACTCGACCGCTTCCCACATTACCACGAACGCGCCGTCGCCATCGCCGAGGTACTCCACGCCGTGCCGGGGATCGTCGTCAAGCCGGACCCGCCGCACGCACACATGATGCACGTCTACCTGCACGGCGACCCGGAGCGATTGACCGCAGCCGCTCTCGACCTGGCGCGCGAGGAGCGGGTGCATCTCTTCCGCGGTCTGCGCCCGACGGACTTATCGGCGTGGTCGATGTTCGAACTCTCCATCGGCGACGCGGCGGACGCCCTCACCGACGACGAAATCCGCGACTACTTCACACGGGTCATGGCGGCGGGAGAGACCGATTGAACCGCAGGGACGCAGAGAGCGAGGACACTCCGCGCTGACGGTATCGTCCGTGCAATAGCCAAGGGGTCGGAGATGATCGCGCGAGGAGAGGAGTGGGGACGTGGCGAAGACGATTGCCGTATTCGACGACGACACGGACTTCCTCGAACTAATGCGCGACGTACTGACCGGGGCGGGCTATCGCGTCGTTGCCGAAACATCGGCGGATGAGGCCCTCGCCATCGCTCTACGCGAGCGGCCCGCCCTGATCATCCTCGACTTCTGGATGGCGGGGCGGGGCGCCGGGTTGACGGTGCTCCGCCTGATCCGCGAGCACCCCGAGACGGCCACACTCCCCGTCCTCATCTGTTCGGCCGATCGCACCGCCCTCGATGACTACGCGGACGACTGGCACGCGTTGGGGTGCGAAACGCTGACAAAGCCCTTCAACCTCGACGAAATGCTGGCGCGCGTGGCGCGGCTTGCCGGCGAAGAAGGTTCGCCACCACGGGGGAGTGGGTGAGCGTGCGTTGCGGCGCTCTCGACTACGGTCCGTAATTATCGCCATATCGAACGGAATTGACCCCACACCCGTCGCGACGGGTGTGGTGCCAAGGGAAGCCGCCGCTAGTACGCCGGGTCGGGGTCGTCGAGCACGGGGAAGCGCATCCCCTCGCCCTTACCCGCCATCACTTCGAGAGTGATCCCGTTCGGGTCATCGAAGAAGAAGGCGCGCACGATGCCCATGTCCCGGATCGGGCTGAGGTGCGCGACGTTGGCTTCAGTCAGTTTTTGATACCAGGCGTCGAACTGCTCGTTGCTCCCCGCGAAGAAGGAGATGTGGTCGAGGGCGCGTCCGGTGGTCGCCAGCGTCGCATCCTTGTGGGTGGGCAGTTCGGCGTCCGGGAACTCGAAGAAGGCGAACATCGTGTTCGGTGCGACGGTGATGAAGTAATGCCGCTCGTTGCCCGCACGGGGCAAACGGTGGCCCATCGCTACCTGACTGCCGAGCACATCGCGATAGAAGGCGACGGTCTTCTTCATGTCATTTGTGACGAGCGCGACGTGATGAATGGCCGCGAAGGGCGCCTTCAGGTCGTTCTGGTCTGCCACGCCCTCGGGGTCGATGCCGAGCACCCTCGCCGCCTCAGCGGAGTGGTTGATCGAGTGCTGACCGCCCGAGCCGCGCAGCACATCGCTCAGCGCCATGTCAGTCCCGCGCAACGGCAACGTCTTGCTCAGTTGCTCGTCCGACATCCCCTGCACGCGCTCGATCAGCGCATCGTGGGCGGTGAGGAACTCGGCGAGCAGGGCGTCGCGGCTCTTGCCGTTCCGCTCCTCGACGATCTGCTGGTTGAAACCGTTGAGGTCGAAATCGGCCGGGAACCCGGACCCGCTCCCCGCCATCGCGACCATCCGGTCGTGGACGAGCGCGCGACCGGCGAGGTGGGCGAGCAGTTGCCCTGCCGTCCAGCCGATCTCATCGAAATGGACCCGCGTGTTCAGTTGCTCCTCGGTCAGCATGCTGAAGGTGCGCGTCACGCGCTGGTTCCCTTGCTGAATCGTCTCGACAATCTCCTGCTTCGTCGCCATTCCTTGCTCCTTAATATGGGATTGGCTGCCACCGTATGGTACTCCCATCGTACCAGCAATCCTCGAACGGCCGATACGCGCTGCAACGCCGGTCGCGCCATCGCGATTCCCGCAGCAAAGCCTATTGGCGGCAGGCTTCCAGCCGGCGAGAGAAGAGGCTGGAAGCCTGCCGCCACCAAACTATGGGAGTCGGAATGGGCCGCGCTCATCCTTCGGGACGCGCTCGCCGCGCCGCTGCACCATATGGACGATGACGGGCGCTTCGCCCGCATGGACGAGCATGCGGATGACGCTCGCGGTGAGCGGTGTTTCGTTGAGCACTAATTCCCAGACGCTCTCCGGCACGCCATCCGGCTCGTCCTCCCCGACGGCGACCCAGGCGACGTTCGCGTAGTCAGTACAGACAGCCGTTTCCACCCCACGCCGGAGGATGGAGGCAAATCGCGTCGCTTTCTCCGGAGAGCGGGCGGCGGGCACGTACTCCCGCCATGCCTCCCAGAGTTCGGCCGCCTCGTCCGCGTCCATCCGCGCCAGCGGCACTGCAATGGCAGGCAGCATCGCCGGCCCCGGCAACTCCAGCGTCTCCACGAACCAGTCGATAGGGTCTTCCATAGCGGCTAGGAGATGAACCACAGAGACACAGAGAGCACAGAGAGACGAATGAGAGAAAGAGGTTCTTTCCCTTTTCTTCTTTGTCCCTCTCTGTGTCCTCTGTGTCTCTGTGGTTCCATATTCCCCGTCCCGCCGACTACGGTTGCGCGACGATAGCGGCGATGCCCGCCTCGCGGACCTGGCGATTGAAGGCGCCGAGATCGGCTTCCATCAAATCGTCCACCTGGCGCAGTTGCGCGTCGATCCGACCGGCGATCTCCTTATAGACCTCCTGCGCCTGCTGCGACGGGGCGACATCGGCGGGGTTGACGAATCCTGCTAAGGTAGCAAGTTTCGCGTTCAGCTTGATCGGCGGTTGGAGCGGGCTGTCCGCCTTCTCCTCGATCAACGTATCCTCGACCGCCTTCGCCTTCTCCCGCAGCGCCTTCGCCGCAGCGACGAGTGCTGCATGCTGAGTGTTGAGTGCTGAGTCCTTCGCTGCCTGCTGGCCGCTGCCTGCTGCCGCCTTCCCAGTCAGACGCTTTTCCCAGCCTTCCGCCTGGGCACGGATGTCGCGGAGCATCAGGATCGCCTCGTGGGTCTCGGTCAGTTTGTCCCGCAGTTGGAGGAGGAAGTCGCGCTGCGCTTCGAGGTCGCGCTGCGAGACCTCGATACGCGGGTCCTTGGAGACAGTGAAGGTGGCCGTCTGCGTCTGATCGCCGACCGTCAGGCGCACCTGATAGGCGCCGGGCACGACGACCGGGCCGGCGAGGGCGTTCTCGGTGCTCGTGTCGCCGGGCACCTTCTTCGCCTCCGCGTAGCGGGTATCCCAGACGAAACGGTTAAGGCCCGCCTCCGCCGGGACGAAGGGGTCTTTCTGCTCGTCTTTCTTTTTCGCGTCGTCGGCGGGCTTGGCCATCTCTTCCTTCTTGCTCTTGACGGAGCGAATTTCGTTGCCGCTCGCGTCGAGGAAGGTGAGTGTGATCGGCTCCGCCGGCTTCTCCTTGAGGAAGTAGCGGACAATCACCCCGTCCGGCGGGTTCTCGCCTGCGTTGATGAGCACTTCCTCCGTCTCGCCATTCGGCTTCTTCTTCTGCTTGAAGGTGGTAACCGCCGTCCCCGCCATGCGATAGGTCATCGCCGGTCCGGCGTCGCTGCCGTATCCCTTGTAGACGCGCAGGCGGACGAAATCGCGCGGCGTGAAGAGATGCGTCGCGGCGTCGTGCAGCTCGTCGCTGTACTGTCGCAGCGGCGTCACGTCGTCCAGAATCCAGAAGGAGCGCCCGTGCGTCGCCGCGACCAGGTCCGAGCCCTGCACGATCAGGTCATGGATCGGGCAGACGGGCAGATTGCCGGGGAAGGCGTGCCACTGCCCGCCATCGTCGAAGGAGACGGAGACGCCCGTCTCGGTGCCCGCGTAGAGCAGCCCGCGCCGGGCCGGGTCTTCGCGGATGACCCGAGTCACGGTGTCGTCGATCCCCTTGGTGATCTTCTGCCAACTCTTGCCGTAGTCATTCGTCTTCAGCAGGAGCGGCGTGTAGTCATCCAACTTGTAGCGCGTCGCGGCGACATACGCCGTCGCGGGGTCGTGCGGCGAGGGCTCGATGACGCTGATCAGCGCCCACTCGCCGATTTCCTTCGGCGTGACGTTCTCCCATGTCTTGCAGCCGTCGCGGGAGATGTGGATCATGCCATCATCCGAGCCGGCCCAGAAGACGCCCTGCTCATGGGGTGACTCGACGAAGGCGAAGATCGTCCCATAGACCTCCGCGCCCGTGTTGTCCTTGGTGATCGGGCCGCCGGAGGCTTCCATCTTCGTCACATCGTTGCGCGTCAGGTCCGGGCTGACGACCGACCAACTCTGCCCCTCGTCGGTCGAGCGATGGACGAAATTGGAGGTCGCGTAGAGGGCGTCGGGCTCGTGCGTGGAGTAGAAGAGCGGGAAGGTCCACTGGAAGCGGTACTTCAGTTCCTTCGCGCCGTTGCCCATCCCCTGCACATCGGGCCAGACGGTGACATTGCGCTCCTGACCGGTGCGCCGGTCGAAGCGGGTCAATCGCCCATTGCCCGCGCCGCTGCCGATCGCCCCGCCGAAGATGATATCAGGATTCTTCGGGTTGACGGCGAGGTAGCCGCTCTCGCCGCCGCCCGGCTCGAACCATTCCTGCTGCGTGATCGCGCCGAGCGGCGAGAAACTGGGCAGGGACATCGCCGTGTTGTCCTGCTGCGAGCCGAAGATGCGGTAGGGCACCGCATTGTCCGTGATGACGTGGTAGAACTGCGCCGTCGGCTGATTGTGGATACTCGACCATGAGTCCATGTCGTTGAAGGTAACGTACGCGCCGCCGTCATCGCCCTGGATCATCCGGCGCGGATTCTTCGGGTCGATCCAGAGGTCGTGGTTGTCGCCGTGCGGCGTCGGGTACTTGACAAACGTCGCGCCGCCGTCGGTGGACTTCCACGCCGCGCCGTTGAGGACGTAGACCGTCTCCGGCTGCGTCGGGTGGGCGAAGATGTGCATGTAGTACCAGGCGCGCCAGCGGAGGTCGCCCTGCTCCGAGAGACGCTGCCAGGTCCCGCCGCCGTCATCGGAGCGGAAGACCGCGCCATCCTCCGCCTCGACGATCGCCCAGACGCGCCCCGCGCGGGCGGGCGAGATGGCGATGCCAATCTTGCCGATGACGCCCTTCGGCAGGCCGGGATTGCGGGTCAGTTCCGTCCATCTGTCGCCGCCGTCGGTGGACTTGAAGAGGCCACAGCCCGGCCCACCGCCGATCAGTTGGTGCGGGTAGCGCTGCACCTCCCACAACGAGGCATAGAGGACGCGCGGGTTATGCGGGTCCATCACGAGGTCGGCCACGCCGGTCCCCTCATCGCGGAAGAGGATTTGCTCCCACGTCGCGCCACCGTCCTTCGAGCGGTAGACGCCCCGCTCCTTGTTCCGGCCCCAGGCGTGACCGAGCGCCCCGACGTAGACGACATCCGGGTTCGTCGGGTGGATGCGGATTTTGGCGATGTGCCGGGTCTCCGCCAGCCCCATGTTCGCCCACGTCTTGCCGCCATCGGTGGACTTATAGACGCCGTCACCATGCGAGACGTTGCCGCGAATGGTCGTCTCGCCCGTGCCGACGTAGATGACGTTCGGGTCGGACTCCGAGACGGCGATCGCGCCGACGGCGGCGGTCTTGAAGAAGCCGTCCGAGATGTTCTCCCAGTACGTACCGCCGTCGTTCGTCTTCCAGACGCCGCCCGCGCAGGCGCCGAAGTAGAAGGTCATCGGCTCGACCGGATCCGCCGCGACGGCGACGACGCGCCCGCCCCGGTGCGGCCCGATGCACCGCCATGTCAACGACTCCTGCAACGCCGCATCGACCGATTGCTGCCCATTCCGCACATTCGGCATTCTTCGTTCCCTTCGCGTATCCGCCACTCCGCACCATACAGGGCGCTCAGTTTCGCACGCATGGGCGCGAATGCCAATTGGCAAAGTGTCGCCGCGCGGGCAATCCTACGCGGTACGTGGCGCGGGCTGACGACCGAGGGCGAAGGGGAGCGCGGAGAGCGTCGCGGCCGCGCTGAAAAGGACGACTGCGCCGAAGCCGCCAGGGCCGATCAGCAGGCCGGAGATCGTGCTGCCGACGAAGAAGCCGCCGCTGAAACAAGCCGTGCCGAGCGAGAGGGCCGTGCCGCGATTCGCCGCAGCACTGAGCCGCGCGAGGTCGGCGAAGATACCGCTCACCAACATGCCGCTGCCAATCCCCGTGCCCGCCCCTGCCGCGATCAAGGTCAGCGGCGACGGGGAGAGGCCGAGGAAGATCACACCCAGGAAGATTAAGAGGACGCCGAGAATCTTCGGCCAGCGCGAGCCCACCCGATCGACCAGAAAGCCCGTCGGCGCGCGCAGGAGGAGGACGCCGAGGCTGTCCGCCGCGAAGAAGATGCCCGCGTTGGGACCATGCACCGCCCGCAAGTGGAGGGAGAGGTAGGCGAGGATGCCGCCGAAGTGGATCATACTCAGGGCGATGGTGATTAAGAGCGGGAACCAGGCCCGGTCGAAGCCGTAGCCGCTGGCGCGATGAACGGGCCGCGCACCCGGCAGCAACCGCGTCGCTGCCAAACCGAAGGCGGCCACGAGGGCGGCGGGGAGGAAGAGGCCCGACGCGCCATGTACGGTATAAAGGACTAGCCCAAGCGGCGGCCCGCCGGCCAGCGCCAGGCTATTGAGGCTGCTCAGCAGGCCGAGCGCGGTCGCCGGACGGGTCGGGAAGAGGCCGGTGACGAGGGTGGACGCGCTCGGCGTGACGACCGCCGCGCCCGCCCCCTGAAGGATGCGAAGGAAGGTCACCGGCCCCTCGGCGGGTACGGCGAGCATAGCGAGCGCGGCGATGAAATAGAGCGCCGCGCCCATCGTGATGAAGGGGCGCGGCCCGAACCGGTTGAGCGCGGGGCCGAGCATGAAGGTGACGAAGACGGCAGCCAGATTGCCCGCCCCCACTTCCAGCCCGATCCGCCCCTCCGCCGCGCCGAGGTCGCGCAGGTAGAGAGGCAGGGCCGCCGAGGTAATGAAGAAGCCGAGTTGGGTGAGCGCCACGACGAGGCCGGCCACAATGAACGTCCGCCGCTCTTGCGCCGTGATGCCCGTCGTGGCTGGTGCGGCGATCTGCTCGGCGGATTCCCCCATGCCAACCTCCCGGCACGACAATTGATCGCGGCTCGTGACTACTGGTGAGCGGGGTCGGCGGGAACATCCTCATCATCGGCCGGGAGGCGCGGTTCGGGCGTGTACGGCCCCTCGATCCAGGTGTGCCCGTCCACGGTCACTTCCCGCAGTCCATCCGGCAGTTCGCGCACGATCATGTGCGGCTCCGTCCGCTTGCCCTTCTTCTTTTCCGACCCGGTGCGCTTCGCCATCGATCATCTCCCACGCGGTGTCCACCCCGAAGCATGAGTATACGCGACGTTCCCGCTCATACGATCCGTGCATGGTACACTGCGTCGCAACCGGACGATCGCAGACAACCTGGAGGAGGCCACCACCACGATGACCTTCCCGACCGATGCCTATACGCCATATGGCTATTTGCACAGCCCGGAGCACGTCGCGCGCTCGTGGGACGACGCCACTGGCGGGATGATCCGCACGAGCGAGCGATTCCTCGGCATGGGCTGGGCGTATGTCCACCCCCGCCGCGCCGTCTTCCTCTGCGCGGGGCTGGAAGTCGGCAGGGCGAAACTCCATTCGCGCACCGATTGGACAGCATGTGGCCTCCACGCCGTCCATCATTCGAGCCAACTGATGACCTTCCGCGCGTCACCGCCCGGCTGCACGCTGACACTCTCCTACTT
The DNA here is from genome assembly GCA_051002645.1 of Thermomicrobiales bacterium. GTDB lineage: Bacteria > Chloroflexota > Chloroflexia > Thermomicrobiales > JALYUS01 > JALYUS01. The sequence goes on along the minus strand of JBPCMC010000257.1, from coordinate 8,644 downwards.
CCGGCTGCGGACGGGCGCGCTCGCGGCGCACGTCATCCTCCGCGCAGAGAAGGAAATTGCGGGGCGATGGGGCTGGTTGCTCGACGCCGACCGTATACCCGGCCGTTGGAACGCGATGGGCGACCGTGCGCTGCTCACTGGCCGCGAACCGCACACGCTACTCGTGCGCGATGCCCCGATACGGCGCGTGCAGCGTCGCCCGCGCCCCGGCGCATGGGAAGCGGTGCATCTCCGAGCAGGCGAAGTCTGGGAGGGGTGGGCGCTGCTCGCAAACAGCGTTGCCCCCGCCGACCCGCGCCCCTGGTGGGACACCGTCGCGGCAGTCGAGGAGGAGAAGCGGCGCGACGACGATAGATTCTGGAGCCATGCTCCCCGCCTGACCGGCGATTGGCCGGAGCACTGGCGGCGCGGCTGGGTCTACGATATGGAGACAACGCGCCTCTTGATCCAGCCGCCGGGGGGCGTATTCGGCGGCGAGTGGCCGACCTGGATGGTCGCCTGGCCGCGCGCCGTCCTCGCCGAGGGCGCGCTCGATCTCGACCGCCTCGGCCTCGCGGACGCGACGCTCGCGCAAGACGCCCTCCTAACGCTCTTGCGCGACACGCCCGGCGACCAAGTCCCTTGCGTCTTCCGGGGCGGCGAGCCGAACATGGTCGCGGCGGACGGCGCGATCTGCGGCACCTCCCCGGCGTGGTGCCTCCCCGCGCTGCATATCGCGCGGCTGCTGCGTCGCCAGCCGGACCCAGAACGGATCGTGGCAATCGCCCCGCTGCTCGCCCGCTACCTGCGCTGGTGGCTGACCGAGCGGACGGACAATGCGGGCTGGCTCTCCTATCACTGCACCTGGGAGGCGGGTGAGGACGACAACCCGCGCCTCGACCCGAACGGCACCGGCGACGGCATCATTCAGGGTCGCACCCGCCCCGTCGAACTCCAGGCGGCGATGGCCCTCTCGGCGGGCATCTTACGGGATATGTATTCGTTCATTGGCGAGCCGAATGAGGCGGCGCGATGGGGAACTGTCGCGCGGGAGTACGCGGCGCGGCTGCAAGAACTGTGGGACGGCGCAACGGGCCGCTTCCGCGATTGGGACGTGGCGACGGGCCGCTTCATCGAGGGGTCGAGCAATTACTGGGAGACCGACGCCAACCGCTTCTCGCCGCTCTCGCTCACCCCCGCGCTGCTCGATCTACCGGACGAACAGCGCGCCGCGCTCCGCCGCGAACTGGCGCACTACGACACCGCGCCGTGGCGCTGGTGGCCGTCGTGGAGCGGCACGCTCGGCGAGGTCGCCGCTGCGCTCGACTGCGATGCGTGGGCGGCCCGCTTCGTCGCGGGGATCGTCGAGCGCGTCTACCGCGAGAACGACCGCCGCACGCAAGCGCCGGACGAGCGCCCAACGCCCGGCGGCGCGCGCGAATACTGGCCCGAACCGCTGGGGAAATTCACCGGCAACGACGCCTACGGCTGGGGCGCGGAGACGCTGCCGTTCTTGTTGCGCCACACTATCGGCTTCCGCGAGGATGACACGGACTGGCACAGCGTCCGCTTCACCCTCGTCCCCGGCCTCCCGGACGACTGGCGCGGCACCTATACCGTCGCGAACATCCAATATCGCGGCGTCGCTATCGACCTCACCTACACCGTCGCCGACGACGGCGCGATGACGGCGAATATCCTCTTCTGCCCGCCGCTCCCGTGCCGCGTCACCACCTCGAACGGCAGCGTGCTCCTCGACGCGACAGCGGACGGCCCGGCGCGTTTCTCTGTCCGAAATGGTGAGCGGTACGCAATCGCTCTCGGCGCAGATTAGTCGTGCCGAGGTAAAAGAACATCAGCATAAACGACATCCTGAGACATATCAGAGGCAAAGCGCTCTTCCCACGTCCTGATAAGGAATGTCGCCGTTGTACCGGCAAGATTTACTGCCAACTCCGCATGCCGAGATGAGACCCTCAAGTGCTTCGGTCCCCTACCATAAGCGTCACCGAGACTGTTCCTTAGGCTACCGATTCCTTCGACAATTGTATTGCATCCGCCAAGTATTTGCTTGATTACCTGCTCGGTATGTTGGCTCGGCGCAAGGTTCATTTGCTCTGCTGTCTTGCCGTACAGCTTAGACAAATCCATCTTGTCATTCCAAGTGATACCTCCCATATCAAGTATGTGCTTACATACAGATTCAAGGAGGGTACGAGCTGCGGTTATCGCACCATCCGGGTCAATATCCCTCCGGTCCAACGCCTTTATCCATGCATTCTGTACATGCTCCCAATCGACACGCTTCATGGTCGCTGATATAGCTGCGTCACTTGGAGAGACGCCTTCCGTTTCGAGAGAAGTCAGCAAAGGGCCAAATTGCTCGCGGAGATATTCGCGCCGCTCCCGATAAGAGGGAAACAAAGGCTGAATCTCATGCCAGAACTCCTGAAGATCGCGAGATCTTCGTACAATTTCTGGCAGACGTTCCCTAACATATGAATCCCTAATCAATTCTCTACGCAGACGCTGATAGGAGAGGTCGTCAACCAAGGTGTCAGTCGCCCGCGCAATCAGCATGTCGCGACACTCTTTCGCTTTTGCCAGCAACACGAGATTCAAACTGCGCCCCCGTAACAAAGTCGTACATCACGAGATACCGCGTTCGTAATGTACGTACACTCTACACGAGGATGTTACTTTGCACAAGTACGGCAGTTCAGGAAAAGGGCACACAAGAATACGGCGGCTGTTCGAGGATGAGCCTCATCGTGTAGGGTGGTGGATCGCCGCCTCTCGTTACTCGCTATTCGGTGTCGCGACACCGGCTGTCCAATAAACGCTGCCTTCCCAAGTCTGCTCGGGGTCGAGCATCAGGGGCCAGCGGGCGATCAGGCTTGTGCCTTGATAGACGCGCTCGAAACCGCCCTCGGAGTTGGAGACGGTCTCAATCGGCAGTTTCCACAGCTCCGCCGCCGGGCTGAGCATCAGCGAGAGGTCCACATCGAGGTAGGTATTGCCGAGGTGGATGTCGGTCGCCTCCTGCCAGGTCTCCGGCGTGTCGTGGTGGGCGGTCAATGCCGGGCGATCCGGCAGCCAGGTGTAGCACTGGTCGTTGTGCCCGCCGCCTTGCAGATTGACGTTCCACTCGGAGCCGAGGACGATGGAGACGGGCCACGGGCCGCGATTCGTCACCAGGTAATGGCAGGTGAAGGCAGCGCCGATGGTCTGCACCATGTAGGTCTTCTCAATCGTCAAGGGCGACGCGCCGCCGTCCGGCCAGGCGATCTGCCCGTCGCGGCGGAGGGTGAACTTCCAGGTCGGCGCCTGTGCGTCCCCGGCGGGCGCGAACGACGCGGTCGCGTCGTCCACCGGGTCGAGCGTCCAGACGCCCTGCACGAAGTCACCGCGCTCGGTGTACCGACCGAAGCGGAAGTCGTCCGGCCCGGTTTCGGCGTCGAGCAGGTGATCGATACCGCCGCCCCGGTCGTAGGCGTCATAGGTGAGGTAGTCCTCCAGCCCCGCCTCGCGAAAGCGGACAACGCCGTGAATATTGGCGGGCTCATTGCCCTCCTCGGCTTGTCCATTGTCGTCCCCGGCTGGCGGCGTGGCGGCCGGCGCGGGCTCCGCGACGGCGCGGGCCTCGTTCGCGTGCGTGCGTACCGTTTCATGGTACGCCTCGGGGCGGCGGGCGAGCGTATCGAGCGCGTTGATGGCAGCGCGGCGGATGTCCCACTGCTGGAGCATCCCGCCCTCCGCCGGGTCGATAAGCAGGTTCTGATGCTGGCCGCTGAGCAGCAGTTCGGGCGCGCCGTCCGCGTCGAGGTCACGGATTTCGTACTGGAACCAGTCAGTCTCGTGCGCGTGGAGGACGGCATCGGCGGCGTTCTCGGCGAGTAAGAGGCGGTGCGTCGTCTCGGCGCGCATGTGGTTCATGTAAATGCCGCCGAAGACGCCGTGCCAGTACGAGTCGTTGTTCTGCCCGCGATAGAGTTCCAGGAGGCCGCCGTCACCCTCGCCACCCTGCGCCCGCGCCGCATGGACCTTCGCGTGCGTGCGGAGCATCCGCTTGTGCAGGCGGTTGATCTCCGCATACTTGGTCATGAAGGAGCGCCAGAAGCCGCCGCGCATCCAGCGCGCCACCGCGGGCTGGCCCGCCTCCATCGCGTGCCGGACCTGCTCGAACTGCGCGGCGGCTGGGGCGGGCAGCACCCACTCGCTCATCTCGACATACGAGGCGGTCGGCAAATAGACGCGCCCCAGCGCCGGGTATTCGCGCCGGTATTCGCCGAGCGGCATCGTCAGCAGCCAGTCGCGGTTCTCCTCTATGGCAGTGAAGAGGCGATCCATATAGCCGCGCGCCCAGACGTGTTCATAGGTGCTCGGCCACGCGCCGAACTTCTCGCCGTCGTCGCCCATCACGGCAATCGGCAATGTGCCTTCGGCGGCGTTCTCCGCCAGCCCGCGAAGGAAAGCGATCGTCTCCTCCACCGGACGCCACGGCACGGTGTAGCGCAGCGAGTAAAGCGAGGGGAAGACACCAATCGGTCGCCCATCGTCCTCGGTGAGATAGTAGCCGTAGAGATCGTCCGGGCCGAGCCCGGAGGCGAGCAGGTGGGTGTCGTCGACAATCGTCCACTGCATCCCGGCCTCGACGAGCGAGTGCGGCAACCCCGGTTCCCAGACCCGCTCCGCCAGCCACATGCCGGTCGGCGCGGCGCCGAAGGTCTGCTCCACCGCCTCGGCAAGGGCGCGCACCTGCCCGACACGGTCCACCTCCGGCAGCACCGCCAGCACCGGCTCATAGAAGCCGCCGCCGACCACCTCCACCTGCCCGCGCTCCGCCAGCGCGCGGATACGGTCGAGCAAGTCGGGGTGGGTCATCCGCAGCCAGTCGAGCAGCGAGCCCGTATAGTGCAGGCCGACGCGCACGCCCGGATGCCGTTCCAGCGCCTCGACCATCGGCCGGTACGCCTTCTCGTAATGCTCCTCATTGACCCAGCCGAAGTTGCCGATTGGCTGGTGGTTGTGGAAAACAAGTCCGAGTACGACCCGACCCATACTATCTCCTCACGTTCTCCGCGTGACAGATCGCCGTCGCGGGTGCGACACCGTATCGCACACCCCGTGCATCCACCGTGCCACGACGCCCGCCGGGACTGCTGCACGCCAGATGATTCTAGCGCACCGCAGCATTTGGCACGCGAACCATCGGCATAAGGGTCATGATACATTTGTTGAGTCAGCAAAAGGATGGCGTCGCAACGTCGTAGTGACTTGATTAGCGATTAATGGCATGATGTTACAGATGCGTTTGGATCAGATTTTCAGAGAGAGCAGTGGAGACTTCGGTGGAGTTGAATTGGCAAACCTCATTGATTTCCGACCCATCGTGCTGGGCTCACCTTTGTATCTCCTCTGAGAGGGATATTAATCAGGCTGTGGCGGCGCATATGCTTGAAAACGATCCTGCGGCAGGAGATGTTCTCGTTCGATTCATTCGGGCGGAGCGATGCCAAGGCTGGACAGAAAACTATGCATATTGGGAGGCTGCATTTCAGTTTCCATACTACCCAGGCTTCAATCTAAGGATATTCTTCGACGAGTGCATGCAGGACTTGGCGTGGATGCCTGCCGATCACTATGTGACCGTCGTGACCAACGCGAATCTTCTCCTGCGCAATATCTATCCGGAGTTTTTCATCGGCTTTCTTCGTAGCCTTGAAGACATTGCGACGTTCTGGAACCGGCCGCACGATCAACATGCGAACTACGGCATGCCATTTTCCAGCAACGCCCTCTCTTTTCACGTTGTATTCCAGTGCGAGGAATCGGCGGAAGAGGATCTGTTCCATAGATATTCCGCAGCGAGCATACAATTCACCGATATAACGAAGAGCATGATGGGCGGATGATCTCGCTTGTCGCGGATGTACTTCCACGGGCGATCCCGTATCCACAAGAACCTTGCCATAGCAGAGGATGCGACGATGGCTCCTTCTAACCAAACGCCCTTTCCCACGGTCAACACCCTCCTCGCGCTCCTGCTGCGGGAGGTACGCGCGATACTGGGGGCGGACCTCGTCGGGGTCTATAGCTATGGCTCCCTCTCACTCGGCGATTTCGATCCGGGGAGCAGCGATATCGACTTCCTCGTCGTCACCGAGCGAGAATTATCGGAACAGATCGTGGCGGAGTTGGGCGCGATGCACACGCGCATCGCGGCGAGTGGTTTGCCATGGGCAGATAAACTGGAAGGCTCGTACATCCCGCACGCCGCCCTGCGCCGCTTCGACGCTGCCAACAACCGGCACCCGACGATCGGGCTAGATTGGGATTTCGGCATCACTGAACATGGAAGCAACTGGGTGATCGAGCGGCATATTGTCCGCGAGCATGGCGTGATCATCGCCGGGCCACCGCCGGAGACGCTCATTGATCCTGTTACGCCCGACGCACTGCGCGCGGCGACGTGGGATGCACTCGACCATTTCTGGCGCGACATCGCCGGTGGACCGGAACCGGAATGGCTCCGCACGCGGGAATATCAGGCCTTCGCGATCCTGACGATGTGCCGCGCGCTCTACACACTCGATCACGGCGGTGTCGTCTCCAAGCCGGTCACAGCCACATGGGCGGGAGAGACCTTGCCGTCACCGTGGCCGACGCTGATCGCCAAAGCCCTCACCTGGCGGCACGACACGCGCCCGGACGACATGACTGCGATGCTCGCCTTCGTCCGTTACACCGTCGAGCGCGCGTCATCTGCCGGAGGCATGTAGTAGCGCAGGCTTTCCAGCCTGCGAGAGCGATGATGACGCAGTCCGGAAAGCCTGCGCTACCATCTACAACATCACCTATTCCGTGCGGCGGCGAGGGCGCTTTTCTCGACGATGGTGCGAGCGACACGGAGCGAGGCGGCGTCCACCATCTTGCCGTCCACGGTGATCGCGCCCTGGCCCGCGCGCATCGCCGCTTCGTAGGCATCGAGCACCCGCTGCGCCCAGGTTACTTGCGATTCCGGCAATGAGAAGACGCGATTCAAGACTTCGACCTGGCTCGGGTGGATCGCCCACTTGCCGTCGAAGCCCATCACGCGGCCGATCTCACATGCCTTCTCAAACCCCTCCATGTCGCGGAAGGCGCCGTATGGCCCGTCCATGCACCGCTTGCCGTACGCCCGCGCCGCCACGACAACGCTTTGCATGATCGCGTGCCAGCGGTGGCCGGGATAGTGCGAGTCGTTCTCATCGAAGACGCCGATCACGTCCATTGGCATTTGCAACGAGGCGGCATAATCCCCCGGCCCATAAATCAGCGTCTCGACGCGCGCCGAGCAGGCGGCGATGGCGTTCACGTTGATGCAGCCGAGCGCCGTTTCGATCTGCGCCTCGATGCCGATGCGGTTGGAAAAACCCTTCGCCATCTCGATCTGCGTCAGGAGCGTCTCGACGACATAGACATCCTCCGGGCGGTCCGCCTTCGGCAGCATGATGAGGTCGAGATGGTCGCCCGCCGCCTCGACGACTTCGATCAGGTCGCGATAGGCGAAGGGCGTGTCGAGCGCGTTCATGCGGAACATCCGCAGGCTGTGGCCGAAATCGAGGTGGGTGAAGGCGTGGATGACGTGCGCCCGGCTCGCCTCCTTCTCGCTCGGCGCGACGGCGTCCTCCAGGTCAATGCAGACCGCATCGGCGTCCGAGGCGGCGGCCTTCGCGATCATCCCCGGATTCGACGCCGGCACCAGCAGCACCGACCGCTCCAACCGGGCAGAGGGTTCAGTCGAGGCGGACATAGATACACTCCTCCTTTACGGATGAGAACGGAACACAGAGACCACAGAGGACACAGAGAACACCGAGAGGATATGGTTTTCTTTCTTCTCTGTGCGCTCTGTGGTCTCTGCGTCCTCTGTGCTTGTGTTCGGTTATTCCTTCGGGCCGAGACGGGGGATGACGGGGGCCATGCCACGCTTGTAGACCATCACTGTCCGATTGAAGGTGATGACGACGGTGCCGTCCTGATTGTAGCCCGTTGTCTTCACCGCCACGATGCCGACGTTCGGGCGGGATTTGGATTCCCGGACGGTCAGAACCTCGGACTGGGAGTAGATCGTATCGCCCTCGAAGACCGGGTTCGGCAGCCGCACCTCGTCCCAGCCGAGATTCGCCATCACGTTCTGCGAGATGTCCGTCACGCTCTGTCCGGTGACGAGCGCGAGCGTGAAGGTCGAATCGACGAGCGGTTTGCCGAACTCTGTCTGCGCGGCATAGTGATGGTCGAAGTGGATCGGCGCGGTGTTCTGTGTTAGCAAGGTAAACCAGATATTGTCAGTCGTCGTCACCGTCCGGCCAAGCGGATGCTGATAGACATCGCCGACCACGAAATCCTCGAAGAACCGGCCCTGCCACCCTGGTTTGACTGCCACGGGAACCTCACCCCCCGGCCCCTCTCCATTGCTTGCCAGCAATGGAGAGGGGGAGTCGTAGGGGCGCATAGCATGCGCCCTCCCGCGATCTTCGCCTTACGTCCCTTCGATCAGAAAGAGCGTGCCATCGGAAGTCGCCTGACGCAGTTCCTTCGCGGCGCGGTATTCCTCGGAGGCCCACCATTCTTTCGCACGCTCGTAGCTCTCGAATTCGATGATGACGAGGCGCTGCGGCAA
>JBPCMC010000256.1:0-6992 GCA_051002645.1 Thermomicrobiales bacterium | reverse complement strand
CCGAGGCTGGAAACCGGGAACAACTCGAACGCGCCTTGCAGCAGGCTGATTACAATCGCATGGAGCAGACTCATCGCACCCCGCCATCTCGTCTCACGGCCACTCCCCTTTTCCAGCATACGTACGGACACCAGCTGCGTGCAAGCATAGCACGCAGCAACGTAACACGGGTTATCGCACGATGCTACAATGCGCGCCGCGTGCAATTGCCGTCAATGGGGGATGCATACGGTGACAAAACAGATAGGAAGCGTCGCCTTCATCGGGGCGGGCGCGATGGCGGAGGCGATGCTCGCCGGGATGCTGGCGCGGGGCGTCGTGCAGCCGGGTCAAGTCAGCGCGAGCCATCCGCGCGCCGGGCGGCGCGACGAACTGCACGGGCGCTACGGCGTCACACTGGTCGAGGAGAACCGCGAGGCGGCGCGCGGGGCGGATCTTGTCGTCCTCACCGTCAAGCCGCAGGTCGTGCGCGGCGTGCTGGCCGATCTGCGGGAGGTGATCGCGCCCGAACAGGTCGTCCTCTCTATCGCGGCGGGCATGCCGCTAACGGTGATCGTCAATGGCCTCGGCGGGCATGGCGCGGCGGCACGGGCGATGCCGAATACCCCGGCGCAGATCGGCGAGGGCGTCAGCGTCTGGGCGACGACCGCCTCCGTCACCGACGCGCAGCGCGCGATGATCGGTACCGCCCTCGGCGCGCTCGGACACGCGCATTTTGTGGAGGATGAGAAACTCGTCGATATGGCGACGGCGCTCTCCGGCACCGGCCCGACGTACATCTTCCTCGTCATGGAAGCGCTGATCGACGCGGGCGTCCACCTCGGCTTTTCGCGCCACCTCGCGGAGCAGTTGGTCATCCAGACGATGTCAGGATCGGTCGCCTTCGCCGCCCAGTCGCACAAGCACCCCGCCGAATTGCGCAATCTCGTCACCTCGCCCGGCGGCACGAGCGCGGAGGCGATCTACCAGATGGAAAAGGGTGGCCTTCGCACCGTCCTCTCCAAAGCCGTCCACGCCGCCTACGAGCGCACCGTCACCCTCCGCAAGGCGCAGGAGCAAGATTAGATCCTTCCTCTTGCCTCGCCGTGCCTGTCCCTCTATCCTGCGTCACTAGACGAGTGACCCGCATCACCGCCCCGGCCTACGATTTCCGGCTCTACGAATCGGGCACGGCGCGGCACACGAAGGAGAAGAGACGATGATCCAGACACCGGATATCGAACGTCCATCGCGGGAGGTGATCGAGGGCCTCGCGCATATCGGCAGCGCGACCGCCAGCGGCGAGTTGAGCCGCCTCGGCATCCGCGACCCGCACCTGCGCGGGCTGACGAGTTGGACGCCGGGCAAAACCGTCGTCGGCTCCGCCCTGACGCTCCAATTCATGCCCAAGCGCGAGGATATCTACCGGGTCGATGAGTACGCGGACCCCGAGAAGCAGCTCCATCGGCATGTCCTCTACCACACGCAGCCCGGCGACATCGTGGTGGTCGATGCGCGCGGACACCTGGGCAGCGGCGTTTTCGGGGAGATGATGCTGACCTACTTCAAAGGGCGTGGGGGCGTGGGTGTGATCGTCGATGGCTGCATCCGCGATTACCCAAAGGCGAAGGACCTCGGCCTCGGGCTGTGGCTGCGCGGCGTGACTCCCAACTTCCATACCCAGACCGACATCTTCCCCTACGCCGTCAATGTGCCGATTGCCTGCGCGGACACACTGGTGATGCCGGGAGACATCATCGTGGCCGACGACGACGGTGCGGTGGTCGTGCCGGCCCAACTCGCGCCAGAATTACTCCGTAAGGCCGGCGAACATGCCGAGTGGGAGGAGTTCTCGCGCCTGCGCCTGGCTGCGGGTGGCGATCTCCGGAAATACTACCCGCTCTCCGACGAGGCGCGGGGCGAATACGAGGCGTGGCGCCGCACGCAGGGCACGTAACACAGCGCGCTGGCCGACACACATACCCACATCGCATCTGGCGCGGGCCGCATCGAAAGATTGCACCGCCGTCAGCGCATTCGCGCGCAAAATGATCGAACTGTCATCGTTCCGATACTCCGGCATCGTTCCTGCGTAAGAGTTGGATGATGGAATGGCTGTACTGGTAAAGCAGCACCCGCGCTGCCTTACGATCTCGCGATAGGGAGTAGACCGATGGCAGCGAAGCAGCAACCGAAGAAGGAAGCGTTGTACGTCGTCAATCATCTCGGCCGGGACCAGTTCATCTGGGCATCAAGCGCGGCGGAGGCACGCGAGCAGGTGGAGAAGCCCGTCGCGATGCAGTTCGTCGCCAACCTCACTGCACCGGGCGCGGCCACGGCGACGGCGGCATTCACTGGCGGGGCAGGCGCCACGCGCGCGTTGTCAGGCGCGTCGTCGCGGTCGTAAGGGGAAGGGAACCTCACCCCCCCTGCCCCCTCTCCATCCCGATGGAGAAGGGGAGCAATACGGGAATGTAGGGGCGCATAGCATGCGCCCTCTCCGCACTCAGTCCTTGTCCTCAGTCCTTAGAATGGTTGCCGGGGCGGGCGCTTGACGCGGAAGCCGGTTTCGCGCAGGCGGGAGCGCACCCAGCGGTCAACGCGCTCGCGCGTGACCAGTCCGACCACCTTGCCGGTCTCGTCGACGACACTGATGGTGCGCACCTCGCTGCGTTCCAACAGTCGCAGGCCGTCGTAGAGGGTCTGTTCCGTCGCGAGCGTCAGGCGCGGCAGCGCATCAATCGGCGTCATCGCCTGCCGCACTGTCGTCTCCGCCCAGAGGGCACGCGGCACCTTGCGCACATCGGTGTCGAGGTCGAGCACACCGATCACGACGCCGTCCGCGCCGACGGGACGGGGGCCGCTGAGGCGATCGGAGAGGAAGACATCGACCACGTCGCCGACCATCTTCTCCGGCGCGATCAGTGGCCCCGGCCCGGTGATCGCCGCCAGCGGAATATCCTGGCTCGTCTCCTGCCAGAGCAACTGCACGAACGAGAGCCGCCCCGCCCGCCCGATGTAATAGCCGATGAGCAAAATCCAGAGGCCGAAGAGCGGCGAATAGAAGGTCACCACCACGCCGAGCGCGAGCAGCGCCCACGAGAGGAATTGCCCGTAGCCGGCAGCGACGCGCGTGCCGAGCATCAAGTCGTCCGCCATATACCAGGCAAAGGCGCGCACGATCCGCCCGCCATCGAGCGGGAAGCCGGGGAGCAGGTTTAATACGACGAGCAGCCCGTTCATGATCGCCAACGCGATGCAGACGGCGAAGACCGGCCCGTTTCGACTGTGCGCGAGGAGCGCGAGCAGCCCGGTGACGACGCCGAGGGCGAAACTGACGCCGGGGCCGGCGATCGCCACGGCGCACTCGTCGGCGGGGGTGCTGCGCTCCGCCGAAATCTCCGCCGCGCCACCGAGCAGGGAGAGCTTGACCCAGCGGACCGGCAACCCGACGCGCCGCGCCATGATCGCGTGGGCGAACTCGTGCGCCGCGACCGAGCCGATAAAGGCGAGACCGATCACCGCCGCAACCACCGCCCAGACCGCCGCCGGGCTGCCCTCCTCGCCATAGGGTCGCCCGCCCGTCAGCGCCCCGACAACCGGCAGCGCGAGGAGCAGCAGCAAGTCCCACGAGAGCCGCACCGGCACGTCACCGAAGTGCCGCAATATCGTCCCCCGTGTTCCCCGCCCAAAGGTCAGAAATCCGCTCTGATAGGTGTTGTGGCTATAGGATGGTGGTAGCAGGCTTTCCAGCCTGCCTTCCCGGCGAGAGAGCAGGCTGGAAAGCCTGCTACCACTGAAGAAGGCACACAGACGCGTGCCTTCTTCTCCCCATTCCCCAGTGGGGAATGGGGCTGGGGGGTTAGGGCGTTTACAGTCGCTGGTAATCTTCGAGGTCGAGGACAAAGACGGTGGCGGCGGCCGTCTGGATGGGCGCGTTCGCCCCTCCCGACTGGCGGGAACGGGCCTGCCCTCGGATGAGGTCGAGCACGGGGTCCACTTGCTCATCCTGCACACCGATCATGATCGTCGTGTTGCCACGCCGCAGGAAACCGCCGGTGCTGGCGAGCCGGGTCGCGCGGTATTCCGCTTCCAGGAGAGCATCCACAACGTTATCGGCGTCCTCATTCTGCACGACGGCGATAATCAATTTCACGCGTGGAGCCTCCTCGATACTGGCGTGCGACGCGGGGTCTCGCGCCCCACCGTGCCGTTCACTATAGCGACCGGAGCACACAAAGTCAATCAGAAACTTTCTATCACACGGAACATCCCCCGCAATGGCAAGCAAAACCGGCCACGTTTCCAGGATTGGCGATGATGGAACGGAAATCCGCAAATCGTGCTATACTCATCGTTCGAGCGCGGGGCGTCCGCGCTATTCGCGCGTGCGACGCAATTCGAAACCGCAGAGCGCGGGGGCACGAATCATGAGTACCAGCACACCGATCATGCCGATGTGGGTGCCGGAACCGGCCACCGTGCCGGACGAGGGCGCATCGGCAGCGAGCGAGAATAAAAAGTACTACATCTGGACGATTGGCTGCCAGATGAATGTGGCGGAGTCGAACCAGATGGCCGCCGCCTTCCAGCACGCCGGCCTCGGCGCGGCGGCGACGGAGGCGGAGGCGGACGTCATCGTCCTCAATTCCTGCGTCGTGCGGCAAGCATCCGAGGACAAGGTGAAGGGCAAGATCGGTTCGCTCTACCGCCTTAAGCGCGCCAAACCGGAACTGAAAATCGCCCTCACCGGCTGCATGGCGACCAAGCACGAGGACGAACTGATGAAGCAGTACCCTGTCCTCGATCTCGTCTTCGAGCCGTCCGCCATCGATGAACTCGGCCGGATCGTCCCGGAGATGGACGACGACCTGACCGCCTTGCCGCACTATTATTTGCCGGAGAATACCGCGCCGGAGGTGACGGCCTTCGTGCCGATCATCATGGGGTGCAACAAGGTCTGCTCCTACTGCATCGTCCCTTATCGGCGGGGCAAGGAGCGCTCCCGCCCGATTGCCGACTTGCAGGCGGAAGTGCGCGAGTTGGCGGCACGCGGCGTGCGCGAGGTGACGCTGCTCGGCCAGATCGTCGACCGCTACGGCTACGACTTCAAGGACGGCACCGATCTCGCGGACCTCCTTGAAGCGATCCACGACACGCCGGGGCTGGACCGTATCCGCTTCCTCACCTCGCACCCCGCCTACATGTCCGAACGGATCGTGCGCGCGGTGGCGGAGATGCCGAAGGTCTGCGAGCACATCAACCTCCCGGTACAGGCAGGCGACGACGAAGTGCTCCGCCGGATGCGCCGCAACTACACCGCGAACGACTATCGGCGGCAGATCGAGGGCATCCGCGCCATCATGCCGGAGACGACAATCGCCACGGACATCATCGTTGGCTTCTGTGGCGAGACGGACGCGCAGTTCGAGAGCACACTCCGCCTGCTCGACGATGTGCGCTGCGACGTGACCCACGTCGCGATGTACTCGCCGCGCAAGGGAACGGCCTCCGCCCGCTGGGAGGACGATGTGCCGCGCGAGGTCAAACTCGCCCGCCACCAGGCAATCGAGCGTTTGCAGGAGGGCATCTCGCAGGAGCACAACGACCGGCTCGTCGGCAGGGAGATGGAAGTACTCGTCGATGGGCAGGGCGATGGCCGCTGGCGCGGGCGTACGCGCGGCAACAAACTCGTCTTTTTTGCGGACGATGCGAACCGCCTCGGCCAGATGTTCCACGGCCGCATCGCGCGGGCGACGCCGTGGTTCCTGCAAGGGGACCTGACTGCCATCGAGGGCGTGTCGGTCGCGACGCTCGCCGGAGTGACGACGTGAGCGGCACGAGCGGCGAGACGAGCGCGGCGCAGCACGAGGCGCAGGCGGCGCAGGAGATTCCCTCCGTGCGCGTGGCGGTCGTGACGGTCAGCGACACCCGGACGGAGGAGACGGACACAAGCGGTCGCCTGCTGCGCGAGATGCTCGGCGCGGACGGTCATACCGTCGTCTTTTCCCGCATCGTCAAGGACGATGTCGAGCAGATCCACCACGCGCTGAACGACGCGATCGGCGACCCGGATTGCGACGCGATCATCTTCAACGGCGGCACCGGCATCGCCCGGCGGGATACGACCTTCGATGTCCTCGACCGTATGTTGGAGAAGCGGCTCGTCGGCTTCGGCGAAATCTTCCGCCACCTGAGTTACGAGGAAATCGGCCCGGCGGCGATCATGTCCCGCGCCACGGCGGGGACATATCGGAACCGGATCGTCATCTCGATCCCCGGTTCCTCGGCGGCGGTGCGCCTCGCGCTGGAAAAACTGATCCGTCCGCAACTCCCCCACATGGTCTGGGAGCTCGTCCGTCAATGAGTGAATACTTCACCACAGAGGCACAGAGGACACGGAGAAAGACAGAGGAAGAGAGATTTACAGGAGCATACGACCACTTCGCACGGGAAAATGAGAACTTCTCTTCCCGTCTTTGTGTCCTCTGTGCCTCTGTGGTTAAATCGTTTGGTCAATGTTACGAGGAGGCAGCACGCGCATGGTAACTACCCCAAATCGGGCACAAGGGAAGCGGCGGCTCGTGGAGCGGGCGCTGGAATTGGCGGGCGAGGGCCGCTGGGAGGAAGCGGAGCAGGTGAACCGCGAGATTCTCACGCGTTTCCCGCGCGATTTCGAGGCGATGAACCGCCTCGGCAAGGCCTTCGCCGAGCAACACCGTTATAGCGAGGCGCGGGACACGTACCAGCATGTCCTCGAGGTTGAGCCGACGAACACCATCGCGCGCAAGAATGTCGCACGTATGGAACTCCTGAGCGCGCAGCCTGCGGATACGAATGGCGCGGCGCGCGAGGCCCGCCCCCAGGCGCGGCAGACGATGTTCATCGAGGAGCCCGGCCAGTCCGCGATGCTGATCGTCGAGAGCAGCGTGCCGCAGATGACGCTCTCGAAACTCATCTCCGGCGATCACCTCGAACTCCGGGCGCAGGGTGAGTCCGTGGGCGTCTATACC
>JBPCMC010000255.1:0-2525 GCA_051002645.1 Thermomicrobiales bacterium | reverse complement strand
CCGGATTAAGTTGTCAAGGTTCATCAGCCTGCGAGCGGGACGCAGGCTGAAGCCTACGCTACCGGATTGCCGGATGAAGAGCCGGTATCAAAGCCACTTTCCCCTATACGCAGATATCGACATATGGGAACCACCGCGCCGCCCGTGTTGTATACAGGGTAGTAGGATGCTCCGGGGAGGGTCGGCCACTGGAGGAACGGGCGCGGATCGAACGAGCGCAAGAGGGCGATGCGGGCGCGTACGAGCAACTCGTACGGCAGTACCAGGACGTTGCCTTTCGCACGGCCTATCTCATCACGGGAACGGCGGCGGAGGCGGACGACGCGGCGCAAGAGGGATTCATCAAGGCGTGGTACGCCCTCGGGCGCTTCCGGCCCGACGCGCCCTTCCGACCGTGGCTGCTGCGTATCGTCGCCAATGAAGCGCGCAACCGCCGCACGGCGGCCGGACGGCGCGCCACCCTCGCCCTGCGCGCGACGGAGCGGTATCCCACGGCGGACGCGATTCCCTCCCCTGAGACGGCGACTCTCCATGCCGAGCGGCAGGATGCGCTCCTGCGCGCCCTCGGCCACTTGCGCGAGGCGGATCGCCTGGTGATCGCCTATCGCTACTTCTTCGACCTCTCCGAGGCGGAGATGGCGACCGCGCTCGATTGCGCGCGGGGCACCGTCAAGTCCCGCCTCTCCCGCGCGCTCGACCGCTTGCGTGAGGTGCTGCGGACGACCAATCTGACCGCCGACGATCTGGGAGGGATGGGGAATGGCTGAACAATTGCAGCAATTCACCGACCCCGAACTGGAAGCGGCGCTCCGCGCGCTCGGCCCGGCGATCGCCTACCCGCCGTCCCCCGATCTCGCCGCCAGCGTCCGGCAGCGCATCGCCGCACGTCCGAGTCCGACGCGACCGGGCGCCCATTGGACAGGATGGTTTACCTCCCCGGCGACGCGGCGACGGGTCGCCTTCGCCCTCGCGCTGCTGCTTGTCCTCGCGCTGCTGCTCGGCGCGATTCCGCCGGTGCGCAAGGGTGTCGCGCGGCGGCTCGGACTCCAGAATGTCGCGATCGTCAATGTCACCGCCGTCCCGACGCCGGTGCGCGCGCCGACCGCGCTCCCCGCGCCCGCTCCCACCCCCAATGCAACGAGCGCGACGCCGCCCATCGGCACCGGGGCGTCGGCCGCCACGCCGATAATTGTATCGACGCAAACACCCGAGCAAACACCGGACGCATTCCGTGCCGCGCTCGGCACGCGCACGACGATCACGGAGGCACAATCCCGCGTGCCTTTCGCAATCCAGACACCCGGCCTGCCCGAATTGGGTGCGCCCGACGAGGTGTATTTCCAGACACCACCGCCGGGCGGGCGGGTCTCGCTGCTCTATTCTGCTCGCACCGGATTACCCGCCATCACCGGGACAGACGTTGGGCTGCTCATCCAGCAGTTCCGGGGCGGTATCCAGGCGGGGTTGTACCAGAAGGGCGTGCC
Organism: Thermomicrobiales bacterium; assembly: GCA_051002645.1. GTDB lineage: Bacteria > Chloroflexota > Chloroflexia > Thermomicrobiales > JALYUS01 > JALYUS01. Next base: position 1,041 of record JBPCMC010000255.1, on the reverse strand, counting down.
CCCTGGCGTCGTCGTCGAGCCGGTGACCGTCAACGGGGTGGCGGGCTACTGGATCGCGGGCGGCCTGCGCGCCTTCGCCTACACGGATGCGAACGGCACCTTCCGGTACGAGGATGTTCGCAATGCGGGCAATACGCTCCTCTGGGAGCGGGATGGCATCGTCTACCGCCTCGAATCCGCCCTCCCGAAAGCCGACGCGCTGCGCATCGCCGCGTCGGTGCGCTGAGCGCCGGGAACCGGGACGGGCCGCGCGTTGTATGATCGGTAGCGTAACCCGATGTGAATGCACCGGAGGGACCCGATGGCAGAACGCACGATTCCACTCACCCAGCCAACGCCGACGCATCGTCCGAGCCGTCGCGTTTCATTCCTCGAACTTGTCACGGCTCTCGCCATCATCGCGGCGCTGCTCGCTGTCAGTGCACGGGTGACGGGCAGGCTGCCGAATGAGCGCATGGCCGCAACGGCCGACCGATCCACGCGCCTGATTCAGATGGATGGTCTCTGGGTTGATGCGGCCACCAACCCGAAACGAGAACGGTTCTTCCGGCTTCTTGACCCGCAGACGGGCGCGGAGACGGGTGAAGCCCTCCCCTACCGCATGCCGGAAAACGCGGATGAGATCACCTTCTCCGGCGATGGCCGCACCCTCGCCTACATCGACAATCTCCCGTCGCTCGCGCCGCCCGTCATCTCTGTCGCGGATGTTGCAACGGGCGCGTTGCGACGCACGCTAGCCTTTGACCAGCCGACCTTTGTCATGGGGCTGAATGGAGACGGCACGCGGCTCATGCTCTACCACCTGAGCACGGGGCAGCATCCGCCCTTCACGCTGCTCATCGTGGATGTCGCGTCTGGCGCGACCCTCAGTACGGTCATGCTGCCATTCTCGAGCGATGCGTGGCCGACGATCATGCCCGACCTGCGGACGGCCTATGTGCTGGACACGCACAATACCGGCACATGGCCGAACATCACCAGCGGCGATGTCACGTTGTATCTGATTGATACGACGACCGGCGCGCAACGGACCGTGCCGCT
>JBPCMC010000254.1:0-11380 GCA_051002645.1 Thermomicrobiales bacterium | reverse complement strand
TCCAGCCGAAGGGGACGATCTCGACGGGGAGCGGCATCCGCTCCCCCAAACGCTGGACGAGCTTCGTCTCGTCCACAATGATCACCTGCCGCCGCGTGGCGCTGGCGACGATCTTCTCGCGCAGGAGTGCGCCACCCCGAACCTTAATCACGTCGAGGTGCGGGTCAACTTCGTCCGCGCCGTCGATGGTCAGATCGATCGTCGGGTGCGTGTTCAGCGTGGTCAGCGCGATGCCACCGGCCCGCGCCAGGTCCGCCGATGCCCGCGAGGTCGGAATGGCGCGGATGGAAAGGCCCTCCCGCACCCGCACCGCGAGGGCGGCAATCGCGAAGGCCGCCGTACTGCCCGTCCCGAGGCCGACGATCATACCGTCTTCCACGAATGTCGCCGCGCGCTCCGCCGCCGCTCGCTGCTGTGCCGTGCGTCCTTGCTCCGTCGCAATCATCGCTACTCCTCCATTCGTTGCCAATCATTCTATGCGAGCGCGCCGATGAAGGCGAGGCGCACTCTGCTGGAGACAACAAAGCGAGTCCGCGATGTGTGACAATGTTGGTAGTTGCGAAGGAGAGTACGCGGAAGGCCGCCGCACAGGCGAGGGATCACGAGGACTTGTAAAGGAGCGGTGGGCGATGGAGCGTATTCTTGCAGCAATCCGGCGATTCTTTGCGAGGCTCTTCCCGCCGATCGAGAAACCGGCGATGACACCGCTGCGGGGCGGCGCGGCAACGCGATGACTACATCGCGCAGGACTTTGTCGAGGGCGGCTACCACGGCAACGCTGAAGATGACGACAAATGGTCCGATCAGGGCGGTAAGCCCTGATCGCCGACGTTGTGCCGCATCGGATCAAGCCCGCCACCATCAGTACGGAATTCGCTCTAGCGACCCGGCGGTACGGGGGCCGGTGCCGGCTTGCCGTCTGTCGGCGCGCTCGCCCCGCTTGGTCGGCTGGCCGGCGCGGGTGCGGGCGCGACCCCGGTGAGAATCGGCGGCGCGACCGTGATCGCGATTTGCCCCGTCACATTCCCCTGCGTCGCGGTGATTATCACCGGCCCGCCGGAGCTCACACCCGTCACCTTCCCGCTCGCATCGACCGTCACCTTGGTCGGGTCTGCCGAATGCCACTGTACCTGATTGGCGGGTAGCGCCTGCGTGCTGTTGTCCGCATATGTCCCCATCGCGGCCAGCGATGCCGTCTGCCCCACCTTCAGAGTGAGCGCCCCGTTGAGCACCCCCGGTCCGCTCAGGGCGATGCCGGTCAGCGGTGCGGCTGCGATCGTCAGGGTGTGCGTCGCGTCCTGGCTGGTAGTGAAGCCGCCGCCCGCGTTGTAGACCGCCTGGATCGTGTACGCCCCGCTGGCGAGGCTGGCGGACAGCGGATAGGAGACCGACGCCGTGCCCGTCGTCAGAGCCGCCGAGGTCACCGGCGTGCCGATGGTGGTCGTATTTTGCAGGATGGAGAAGGTAACCGTCCCGGCGTTAACCGTACCCGCCGTGGCGGTGACGCTCGCGGTCAGCGTGACGGATTGCGGGGGGGCGCTGAACGGGGCGGTGGCGTCCTGGGCAACCGTCATCGTACTCACAATGTTCGTCAAGGAGAAGGAGGCGGCGCCGGTGATCCCGCTCGCGCTCGGCGTGACGATATACGGCCCTCCCGCCGTGCCGTTCGCCGTCGCCGTCACACTCGCTTTGCCGCCCGCGATCGTCGCCGGGCTGGTGGCGAGGCTCGCCGATGCACCGCTGACCGCCGGGGTGACGGTGAAGGTGACCTGCCCGCCCTCGACCGGCTCGACGGGGGCATTGGCAGTCACAGTGATGCCAAGGGGGGTGGCGAACTGCGTAGTGGTGAGGGTGGACTGGGGCGTCCCGGTGGGATTCGAGAAGATGAAGCCCTGGCTCTCGAAGGCGCCGATGTCCACGACGCCGAATTGCGGAAGATTGATGCCGCGCTGGTCGGTGGCGGGGGCGCCGGTGGACGTGCCTGCATTGATGGCAGGACTGCCGGGGAGCAGGGGGAAGGTCTGTGTCGGGCCGCCGTAGCTGCCGAGGGTGCCGAGCAGGGCGGGATGGCCGACGAGGTTGCTGGTGCCGGTGAGGGTGCCGGTGCCATCGTCGATCAGGTTGTTGCTGCCGCCGAAGGTGCCGGCGAGGTCGCCCCCGGTGGAGGTGGCGACGAGGACGTTGGTGAGCGTCGCCGTGCCGAAGTTGGCGATGCCGCCGCCCACGGTGGCGCTGCCGCCGCTCGCGGCGTTGTCGGAGAAGGTGCTGTCGGTCACCGTCAGCGTGCTGGTGTTATAGATGCCGCCGCCGCCGCCGCCGAAGCCGCTATTCGCGGAGTTGCGGGAGAAGGTGCTGTTCACCACCGTCAGCGTGCCCCGATTGAAGATACCGCCACCACCGGCGGCGGTGAGGTTGCTGCCAATGACGGTATTGGCGGCGAATGTGCTGTTCATCACCGTCAGCGTGCCGTTGTTGTCAATGCCGCCGCCGCTCCCTGCGTTGCCGTGCTGGATCGTCAGGGCGCTGAGCGTGGCGGTCACCCCGCTATTCACCGCGAAAACCCCGACTGTGCTATTCCCGTCCACCGCGATCGTCGCGCCCGTGCCGTCAATCGTCACATCGCGTGCCAAAGTCAGTGTGCCGCCGTTCGCCACCGTCAGCCTGATCGAGCCGGTCAGCCCTGCCGCGAAGGTGATCGTGTGCCCGCCGCCGTTCGCCTCGTTCTGCGCGATGGCGTCGCGCAACCGGCAGTTCGCGTCGTTCCCCTGCACGCAGTTGCCCGCTGCCGCCGTGCCGTCCCCGAGGCTGCGCACCACATAGGTGGGCGAGCCGAGCGACTCGAATGCGCCGATGTCCACGGTACTATCGACGATGCGCGGGAAGCCGACGCCACGCTGATCGGTGAAGGGAGGGCCGGTGAAGGGCGGATTGGTGATGGCGGCATTCGTGCCCGCGTCGATGGCGGGGGAGCCGGGCAGTAGGGCGATGGTCTGCGTCGGGCCACCGTTGTCGGCGAGCCCGGCCGCGAGACCGGCGGGATGGCCGATGATGTTGCCGCTCGCGCCATCGGAGAAGCCGGTGCCCGTCGCCGCGTCGTCAATCAGATTGTAGCTGCCATTGAAGGCGCCACCGCCGAGGTCGCCGCCCGTATTGCCCGCGACGATCGTGTTCGCGAGCGACGCCAAATTGAAGTCGTTCTCGATGCCACCTGCGCCCCTCCCTCCCGTGTTGCCGGCGATTGTGCTGTTCGTTACCGTCAGCGTGCCTTGCACTTGGATTCCACCGCTGAACGGGGAGGTGTTGCCGGCGATCGTGCTGTTCGTCACGGTGAGCGGTCCGCCATTGCGGATTGCCCCGCCGCCGCCTCCGGCGCCAGCGCTGTTGCCGGAGAGGGTGCTGCGCTCGACGGTTGTTGCGCCGGTGCCATCCATACCGCCGCCGCCATTGCCCGCGCTGTTGCCGGAGAGGGTGCTGTCCTGCACTGTCAGCGTGCCGACGTTGACGATTGCCCCACCGTCAATGGATGCGGAGTTCTGGGTAAGGACGACGGATGTCACGGTCAACGTGCCGGAGTTGCCGATCCCGCCTGCATTGAGTGCAGAGGGAGAGTACCCGAAGCTCGTCGTGCCGTTGCCGTGCCGGATCGCCAGCCCACTGATGCTCGCGGTGACATTGCCGACGGTGAAGACGGTCACGCCGCCGCTCGTGCATGACCCGCTCGTGAATGTGCAGCCGCCGTCCACGGTGAGCAGGGTGGCGCCCGGCCCATCAATCGCCACATCGCGCGAAAGGGTGAGCGTGCCGCCGCTCGCGGTCGTCAGCATGATCGGGCCGGTCAGCCCATTCGCGAAGGTGATTGTGTTGTGGTTGCCCGCGCCGGGGTCGTTGGCATTCGAGGCGTTCAACGCCTGGCGTAGCGTGCAGCTCCCTACCGTGCAGTTCGCGTCGTTGACGTTATCCAGCGCGTTCGTCACCACCAGGCTGATTGGTGCTGCCGCCCCTACCGGCGGTGCGAGAGCCAGCACACCGAGCATGCCAACGACGAGCGCCGCGACCCAACGAGCGACGAAGCAGTGACCGCGCATCCCCACGTCCCCCATCTCCGCAGATGGAGGATCGCTCCGACTGCGGCACGCAGCCGACCGCGCGGCTGCCCCATTATTCACTCTCTCGTTGTTCGAATTAACCGAGCGTTTAGATCAATATGCCCTACAAAGATTACGACTGCTGTCAATAGTGAATCGTAGCCGTCCGGACATCGTTAGGCGCCCCGCAAGCGATTATTGCATCTCATCGTCTTGGCGGGGCGGGCGACATCACCGGGGTGGAAATACGGGCACGCGCCAGGAAGCAGCCCAAGTGAATCGACCCACAATCCTCTGTCCCGAGAAGATCGTATCGGGTTTTTGATCTGCGCTGTGCGATCGAGGGTGCTAGTCGAAGCGCCCGGTGCGCTCGCCGATCTGGACGCATTCTTTCAACTGGGCGGCGACGCGGAAGGGGTCACTGGAGACGACGGAGGAGGCGTACAACTCCATCGCGCCGAAGTCCGCCGTGCGGTTCATCGGGTCGCCGCGGTCCACCATCCGCACGACGACGGGGAAGTCCGACCAGTTCTCGCCGGTCTCCGCGAGCGGCGGCAGCGCGATCGTCAGGTTGAACGACGTGACGCCGAGGTCCCCCGTCAGGCAGGCGAGCGCGCAGTAGAGCGACCGCTTCAGATTGTCGTCCAGTTGCGTGCCGAAAAGGATAATCTCCTTCTCCTTCAAGGGGACGAGGTGCGCCATCATCCGCACGTTGCCGTGCGTGACGCCGAGGCCGAGCATTTCGTGGGCGCGGTAGTAATCGGCGAAGTAGTCGGCGTCGAAGGTCGTGTTGTATTGCAGGGCGGCGCGGCGCAGCAGTTCGACTTTGCCGTAGTGCATACCCTTCGTCAGGCTCATCTGCGCGTGCCCATGCGGGATGGACGCACCGCTCTTCCAGAGGCAGTTCCACATGAAGAAGGGGAAAATCGCGTCCGCGTCTGTCGCGTGCGCCTTGCCATACCACTCGACCGCCGCGTCGAGCGCGCCGATCACTGTCTCCTCCGTGAAGGCGAGGGGATCGTGCTCATCGAAGACGACGACGCCGTGGAAGCCGTCATACTTGGCGATATTCGAGCCCGTGATCGCGTGACGGGTGCGGATGCGGCCGAAGACATCCTCGGGCGTATTCGCCTCCGGGTCATCGAACGGATCGGGGTGGCTGCGGGCGATTTCCTCCGCCAGTGCGGAGGGGATGCGCGCCTCCAAGGGCCGGTGCGCGCGCAGTTCGTTGAAGAGGCTGCTCTCCAGCGTCCAGCGGTTCGTCACCTTGACGACCTTCTGGCGGCGTACCGCGTCCACCGAACCGAAATACTTCTCGATCCAGCGGTACATCGTCCGGGGCGGATTCAATTCCCCGATGGTGCTGCTCAGATGAAAGAAACGGTCGAATAACTCGCGTTCCTCGGATGGTAAATTGGCGACGATCTGATCGAGCGCGACAATCTCACGCTGTTCAGTGGCTACAACGTCCATACCAGTCCCATTCTCCTTCGTTCTCCCCCGACTCAGTATAGCAGGTGCGTACAGTGTTTGCGTCCCCAGATGTCACTCGTATCAACCCTCAGACTGCGGCGATGTGACGGGACGCGAGCGCCCGCATGTACAGCGCCGCGTACTGCCGGGCGGACGATGCCCAGGAGAAATCCTGACTCATCGCGCGGCTCCGCAGCATCTCCCATGCCGCCGGGTCCCGGTACGTCTCCAGCACCCGCACAATCGCTGCCAAGCAAGCGAGCGGATCGTACGCCTCAAAAACAAAACCCGTCCCAGCGTGCGCGAGCGGGTCGTAATCCTCCACCGTGTCAGCGAGACCGCCGGTCCGCCGAACAATTGGGATTGTACCATAGCGCATCGCGATCATCTGCCCGAGCCCGCACGGCTCGAAGCGGGACGGCATCAGGAAGAGATCGCTCCCGGCGTATATCTGCGACGCCTGGTGCGCGTCGAAGCCGATGCGCACCGCCACCCGGTTCGGCCGGTCGGCGGCGACCCGTCGAAATTCATTCTCAATCACCGGGTCGCCGGTTCCCAGCACGACCAGTTGCGCACCTTGATCGACGATCTGCTCCGCGACCTGTGCGACGAGATCGAACCCCTTCTGCTCCACCAGGCGGGCAACGACGCCGATCAGCGGCGTGTGCGGCTCCACGTCAAGACCGAGCGATTGCTGGAGCGCCGCCTTGTTCGCCACTTTCCCGGTGAGGTTCGTCTCGTCGTAGGTCGCAGGCAAGTTGGGATCGGTGGCGGGGTTCCAGATCTCTTCGTCGAGGCCGTTAAGGATGCCGACGAAATCGTCGCCGCGCTCGCGGAGGATCGTGTCCAATCCCTCGCCGCTGGCGGGCGTGCGGATTTCCTCGTGGTAGGTCGGGCTGACGGTGTTCACCATGTCCGCTTCGACGATCCCCCGCGCCATCGGATTGGCCGCACCGCCGAAGCGGGCGTACTCGATCGGCAACATCTGCGTGCCGTTCACATCGGCCAGCCCGAAGAGATAATCGCCGCCGAAGACCCCCTGATAGGCGAGGTTGTGGATTGTGAAGACGGTCGCCGCGCCGTCCCAGAAACGATCCCACTGCAAGGTATAGCGGAGCCAGTGTACCGTCATCGCCGTCTGCCAGTCATGGCAATGGATGATGTCGGGGCGCCAGCCCGTCTCAGTACACCACTGCAAGGCAGCGCGACAGAAGAAGAAGAAGCGTTCGTGGTCGTTCGGGAAGCCATAAACCGGGCGCGGGCCGAAGAGGATCGTGTTGTCCGCGAAGATGATACGGGGGCGGGCGTCGTCGGGCCGATCGGCGGCGCCCATCCGCCCCTCGTAGAAGCCGAAGCCATGCGACATGGTCCCACCGAGCGTCACCATGAATCCGTTGGGGGGCGGGGATAGCGCATACCGGTCGGGGTCGATGGAGCCGTAGCGCGGCATCGCCACGACGACCTCATCACCCGCCGCCGCGAGCGCGAGGGGGAGCGATCCGACGACATCCGCGAGGCCGCCCACCTTGGCATAGGGGGCGACTTCGGCGCTTAACATCAGGACCCGGCGGCGGGTTTCCGCCACGCTGCACGTCCTTCCCGATACCGCTCAGCCCGCATGATCCGCACCCACGCGCGCCGTGCTGATGTAACGAACGACAATTGCCGGAGTTGCGCGCTATGGGCGCCCCGAATGTATCGTGCTGGAACGCCACGAAGTATCCGAACCCCAGCCGCTTTCTCGCGGCGTTTCGCCCCACGACTGGCCCGAGGTCACACTCATACCGGGCATCGCGCCGGGGCTGATCGGCCCGAGGTAGACGCTCCCCGGACCGCGATCGCGGAAGACGTGGTAATCGAGGTCCGGGAAGGGGTTGTCGAGCAGTTCGAGGCGGGCGCGGAGATGCCGGCCCGCGCTGGTTGCCGCCGTGTCCGCGTCCAGCAGGTGGGTGAGGCGGTCGAACCGCTTGACGTGCGCGTTGAAGCGGCGGGTCGCGTACTCGGACGCCTGACCGGTGGTGACGAGGAAGGGCCAGTCGGACGATTCGAGCAGCAGCAACTCGCGCCCCGCCTGCGCGAGGGTCGCGAGGGTGTCCCCGCTCGCCTCGGGGAAACGCGCCACGAGCGATTCCATCCGCCGCTCCCGCTCGTGGATCATCGGCCACATCCACGCCGTCTTGGCGTTATTCCAGGTGTAATCCGTGCGGTAGCGGCCCCACGACGACGGCGGGAGGTTAATCGCCGCGTCCGCCGGATGCGCGGCGACGTAGCCACCGGCGGTTGCCGTTGTCACGTCGCTCTGCTCCGCAGTGGAGGCCAATTCGAGGACGCGCGCGAGCCACTGCACGCCCTCGAACCACCAATGGCCGAAGAGTTCGGCGTCGTAGGCGGCGCAGATGAGGCCGGGCTGATCCGACGTCGCGCGCCAGCGCGCCGCCTCTTCCTCCACCACGCCGACGAAGTGGCGCGCGTGCGCCTCGATCTTTGCCGCCGCCCACGCCGGATCGTAGAGGTCCTTCTCGCCGAGATCGACATCACCGCCCGTGATGCGCCAATACCACAAGCCGCTCTCGGCGTCCTTGCGGTGGAACTCGCGGTAATCGATGTCGCCGGGGTAGCCCTGCCAGCGCGACCAGACCTGCTCGGCGACCCGCTGATTGCGCGCCACGACCTGCACCCGCGATGACCCGATGCGATAGGGCCGGAAGGTCGCCGGTGCGCCCGTTGCGCCGCCCGCCAGTGGCGCTTCCTCGACGTTCTGTGACTCGGTGAAGAAGAGATTGATCCCTTGCGCCTCCAGGAATGACTCGATGCCGGGCAAGCCGCCCTGCGCGGGGCGGTAGGCGCATTCCGGCAGCCAGATCGAGCGCGGCGCGCTACCGACCCGGCGAGTGTACGCCTCGATGCCGACTTGCAACTGCGCCGCGACGGACGACGCGCGACCGAGCAGCGGCAGATAGCCGTGCGTGGCGGCGCTGACCATCAGTTCGACATGGCCCGAGCGGTGCAGCGCGGCGAAACCGCCGACGATATCGCGGTTGAACCGCGTCTGAAAGGCCGCAAGCGCCCCGCCGAAATGTTCCGCGTAGAGCAGCGCGACGCGCGCCTCGCGGCTTGCTCCCGACCGCGCGAAGCGAATGCGATCCGACTCCGCGCGCTCGAGGCGATCCGCGAGGTAGATTTCGAGGTTGGCGATGACGGACGGATCGGCCAGTTGCTCCATCAGGATCGGCGTCAAGCCAATCGTCAGCCGGAACGGCACCCCCCGCTCGGCCAGATCGGTCAGCGCAACCAGCAGCGGGATATAGGTCGTCGATGCCGCCTCGTGAATCCACTCCTCGCCATGCGGCCATTGCCCTTGCCGCCGCGCATACGGCAGGTGGCCGTGGAGCACAAATACCAATGACGAGTGCTGAGTACTGAGCACTGAGTACTGAGTACTGGTGGTCGTCACGCTATCGGTAGCGGACCGCTCACTTTGCATCGATATACCTCATCAGGTACTGGTCACTCAGTACTCAGTACTCGGTACTCAGTACTCAGTACTTCGCTAGGCCCAGGACGGCATGCGTGAATCGATCGTTTCGCCGCTGGCGATCCATTGACTGGTGAATTCGTGCTCCTGCACCTCGGGGGCGATAATCACATTGCGGCCAATCGTGACGTTGGGGGGGATGCGCGCATTCTTGCCGACGAGCGTGATGCCGGTGTTGACGCGGCGCGGATCGAGCATGTTCGGTACGTCGTCGCCGAAGCCGAGGCGGCAGCCGGGGCCGATATATGCCTGCTTGTCGATGATGCACCGCTCGACGATTGCGCCCTCCGCGATCACCGTGTCGCCCATGATGATGCTATCCCGCACCACCGCGCCATCGCGCACGACGACGCCCGGCGAGAGTACGGAGTGCTCGACCGTGCCGCGAATGATGATGCAGCCATTGGAGACGAGCGAGCGGGAGACGTGCGACCCTTCCATGATCTTGGCGGGGGGCCGCTCCTCCGAGCGCGTGTGGATCACCCAGTCAGGGTCGTAGAGATTCAATTCCGGCAAGTCCTCCAGTAGGGCGAGGTTCGTCTCCCAGTAGGATTGGAGCGTGCCGACATCCTGCCAGTAGCCATCGAAGGAGTAGGCGAAGACATCGCCCCGTTCGATCAGCGAGGGGATGATGTCCTTGCCGAAGTCGAGCATCGTCCGCTCGACGGCGCTGTTCTCGCTCACTTCGAGCGTATCGACGAGCAGATTCTTGTCGAAGACATAGATACCCATCGAGGCGAGGGTGCTGCGCGGGTTCTCCGGCTTCTCCTGGAAGGCGACCACGCGGTCCTCGTCGTCGGTGACGAGCAGGCCGAAGCGGCTCGCGTCCTCCAGTGGTACCGGCTGCACGCAGACGGTCACCGACGCCTTGCGCCGCCGGTGGAAGTCGAGCATCGGCCGGTAATCCATCGCGTAGATATGGTCGCCGGAGAGGATCAGCACGTCGTCGAACTGCTTCGGCATCACGTACCAGAGATTGTGATAAATGGCGTCCGCCGTGCCCCGATACCAGTCCGACCGCGCGCGGCCGAGGTACGGCTGGAGCAGGTGAATACCACCGCGCGAGCGGTCGAGGTCCCACGGCTGGCCGATGCCGATATGGTCGTTGAGCGAGTGCGGCCGGTACTGCGTGAGCACCGCGACATCGGTGATGCCGGAGTTGATGCAGTTCGAGAGCGTGAAGTCGATTATGCGATACTTCCCCGCGAAGGGCACCGCCGGCTTCGCCCGCTGCCGGGAAAGAATGCTCAACCGTTCGCCCTGCCCACCCGCGAGAATCATTGCGGCGACGCCGTCCACAGTCCGCCCTCCATGTTAGGACATACCCCGTCCGCCTGACAGCAATAGTGCTGCCAAAGGGGAAAACATCGCCATCACACGGTAGTATATATGGCGCGTAGCATGGATGCGAGGGGCAAACGGTTATGCGATTGACGCGTCTTCGGCGCTGCGACCGAGCCGGGCGCCGCCGCACCGATGATTGATGGAGGACCGATGACAGAATTGCTTTACCAGACGGACAGTTATCTGCGCGGAATCGATACTGAGATGGTCGGCCACGCGGACGTGAACGGCGCGCCCGCCGTGGTGGTCTCGCGGACTGTGCTCTATCCCGGTGGCGGCGGGCAACCCGCCGATACGGGCACATTCTCATGGGGAGATCAGCGGGGGACCGTCGTACGGGCGGTAAAGCAGGGCGCGGATGTGTCCTACATCGTCGAGGGGCCGCTCCCGCCGGTCGGTGCGACGGTGCGGATGGTCGTGGACTGGGAGCGGCGCTACCGCCTGATGCGCACGCACACGGCGATGCACTGTCTGTGCGGCGTCGTTTTCCGCGACTACGGCGCGCTCGTCACGGGCGGGCAGATGGATATCGATCAGTCGCGCATGGACTTCGAGTTGGAAGACCTCTCACCGGAGCGCGTCGCCGCCATCGAGCAGGCGACCAACGCCGCGATCGGCGCGGACATGCCGGTGCGCGTGCGTATCCTGCCGCGCGACGAGGCATTCGCGATCCCCGACTTGATCCGCACGAAGATCAATCTGCTCCCACCCGGCATCGCCGAGGTGCGTACGGTGGAGATTGTCGGCCTGGACCTGCAAGCGGATGGCGGCACGCATGTCGCGCACACCGGGGAGGTCGGCGGTATTCGCATCGTCGGCACGCGCTCCAAGGGCAAGAGCAACAAGCGCCTCGAAATCGTCCTCAACGACGAATAAGGAGCGGGGAGCCCTACCCCCCAGCGTCTTGTATGTTGAGGCAAGCAAGGAGAAATCGGTGGTCGCA
>JBPCMC010000253.1:0-12082 GCA_051002645.1 Thermomicrobiales bacterium | reverse complement strand
GCCATATCGTGCGCCGCGCACGCATCCGCGACGCCGCCGACGACGGCGGCGATCAGTTCGGGGTCACTGATGCCGAGGGCGAGGTAATCGAGGAAGAAGATCGGGCGCGCGCCGCAGCAGAGGATGTCGTTCACGCAATGATGGACGATGTCCCGGCCAATGCCCGCATGCGCCTGGGGCGTACCGACGGCGATTGCGAGCTTTAGTTTCGTCCCGACGCCGTCAACGGAGGCAACGAGCGCGGTGTTGCTTCCGCCGGGCAGCGCGTAGATGCCGCCGAAATGTCCCACATCGGCGAGGACATTCGGCCCATGCGTGGCGCGGATGCGCGCACCGAGCGACGCGAGCGCGTGCGATTTGGCGTCGATGTTGACGCCCGCCCGCGCGTAGGCGCTCTCATTGCTCATGATGCTGCGCGGGGAACTCGTACTGTTCGGTCTCCTGCTCATCGTGGTGCTCCGGCGATGCCGCGACATCCTCCCCGCCCGTGCCCGGCCAGAGCACGTACGCGCTCACGGCTCGGAGCAGTTCGCCGCGTGCCCGCCGGGTGAGCAAGCGCAACCGCCCGAGGTTCGCGTCCGAGCGGGCGAGGACGAGCAGGGCAACATCGGGATCGAGCGGTGTGAGCAGCACGAGACCCTGCTCGTACTCCAGCGTCGTCTGCGTGATGCCGCCGCGTTCCAACTCCCGACCGAGCGCTTCCCCGACGAGAAGCCCGCTGGCGGAGACGGCGCCGACTGCCTCGGCGTCGATCCCCTCGGCGGCGCTCCACGCCAGCATCAGGCCATCGTTGCCGACGACGGCGGCGAGGTCGATGCCGTCCACGTCCCGGAGTTGTTGGATTAGTTCATTGAGCCGCGTGCCCGCCGCGTCGTTGCTTGCCATCCCCACCACGCCCTTTCCGGAAGTCGTTCGCCACTACGACGGCGAGTATAGCCGATGGACGGGGCACGCGGGAGCGGCGGGACTAACTGATCCGGTACGGCGCGAGCCACGCCGCGTCCCGCTGCGGGACACGCCCGATGACCGTAACCCCTTGCTCGCCGTACTCCACCGAGGCGACGCGGCAATGCCGGTGGAAGCGATCGACGAGCGCCGAATGATCGTAGGGGATGCAGACGGTCATCTGCGCCATTTGATCGGTCAGCGACGCCTCGACGCGGACGAGGAGTTCGTCCAATCCCTGCCCGGTCAGTGCGGAGACGGGCACGTATGCTTCCGGCAGTTCGAGCGAGGCGCGGATGTCATCAGGCACCTCGCCGCCGAGTTCGTCGATCTTATTGAGGGCAATGACCGTCGGCTTGTCACTGACGTTGAGTTCCGCGAGCACCTTGCGCACGGTGGCCGCCTGCTCCTCGGCGTTCGGGTGCGTCAGGTCAACGACGTGAATGAGCACGTCCGCCTCGCTGATCTCTTCGAGCGTCGCGCGGAAAGCGGCGACCAGTTGCGTCGGCAGGTGGTTGATGAAACCGACCGTGTCGGTGAGGAGGGCGTCGCGTCCGCTCGGCAGCGCGATCTTGCGCGTTGTCGGGTCGAGCGTGGCGAAGAGTTTGTTCTCCGCCAGCACGGAGGCGTCCGTCAACCGGTTCAAGAGGGTTGACTTGCCCGCGTTCGTGTAGCCGACGAGCGCGACGATCGGAATGCCCTCCTTGCGCCGTCGCTGGCGGTACTGCTCGCGGTGCCCATGCACCTCGGCCAATTCCTCTTTGAGCAGCAGCACGCGTTCCTGCGCGCGGCGGCGGTCCACTTCCAACTGCGTCTCACCGGGGCCACGCAAGCCGACGCCGCCCATCGTCTGGCGGGAAAGGTGCGTCCACATGCGGGTGAAGCGGTTCATGCGGTATTCGAGTTGCGCCAGTTCGACCTGCAAGCGCCCCTCGTGGGTCTGCGCGCGGCGGGCGAAAATGTCGAGGATCAGCGCCGTCCGGTCGATCACCTTGACATCGAGCGTATCTTCCAGATGGCGCAACTGGCTCGGCGACAACTCCTCATCGACCACCAGGACGTCGTAATTGAGTTCTTCGCGCGCTGCCTTGACCTCCTGCACCTTGCCCTTGCCAAGATACGAGGTTGGATTGGGCCGCGAGAGATTCTGTTGGACGGAACCGACCACTTCGAGGTCGGCCGATTCGGCCAAGCGAGCCAGTTCTTCGAGCGAATCGTCGGTCGTCCAGCCATTCTCATTCCACCGGACAGCGGCCAGCATGGCGCGTTCCATCGGTGGTTTCGTCGGATGCAATAGTGTGGGAATGAAGATACCCTCCGTGAGCCTAGCGACGCGCGTCAATTCATGTGCGCGAATTCATCATTATAGCAGGAAGCGCGCGACCGTTTCCGTCGCGGCGCGTCCCACATGGTCGTTGTCCGACGCATCAAGCCACAAAATCGACGCATCGCGGCGCAGCCACGTCATCTGATGGCGCGCGTAGCGGTGAGTCGCCTGCTTGATCCGTTCGCACATCATGTTAAACGTCGTCACCCCAGTCAGGTATTCCCCTGCCTGCCGGTAGCCGATGCCGCTCATCGCGGGGAGATCAAGGCCGTACCCAGACGCGATGAGCGTCCGCACCTCATCGACGAGCCCGGCTGCCACCATCGCGTCGACACGCTCGTCAATGCGCCGGTACAGCACGTCGCGCGGGAGCGAGAGACCAATCCGCACATCACGATACGGCGGCTCACCGTGACCCCGCTGCGCGCTGAATGGCTGCCCCGTCGCGCGGATCACTTCAAGGGCGCGGATGATGCGGCGGGGATTGGGGCCGGTGCGGGCAGCCGCGTCGGCGTCCTGTGCCGCCAACTCGATTAGGAGCGGTGCGACACCCTCGTCCCGCACCCGTCGCTCCATCGCGGCACGGAACGCCGGATCGGGCGGTACGCTCGGCGGCTCCCAGCCATCCAATAATGCCGTCGTCCACTGCGCGGTGCCGCCGACGAGGAGCGGCACCCAGCCCCGCGCGTGAATGTCCGCAATTGCGGCGGTCGCCTCTGCTTTCCAGCGCGCGAGATCGTAGGGTGCATCCGGCGTGACGATGTCGATGAGATGATGACGGACGCGGGCGCGTTCGGCGTCTGTTGGCTTCGCGGTGCCGATATCCATGCTGCGATAGACGAGGCGCGAGTCGGCGGAGACGATCTCGCCATCGAACCGCTCGGCAAGCGCGAGCGCCAGTGACGATTTGCCCGAAGCAGTGGGGCCAAGCATCGCGATCAGCGGAAGTTTCTCAACGTCGCGGGGCGAATTCACGGGGCTTTCTCTCGCTCGCTCGTGCTACTGTACATTCGCACAGATCGACAGCGGATTGTTCAGCCGATCGTACGTAGAGACGGGCGTGAAGTGGTCGGTATGCTCGTTTCAGGCACGATCAACGTGCGCGCCGGTGCATCAGTCTAGCAGAGAAGAGGAGAATCGTCGCTGCGACCCTTGACAGCACCGGGCAGATGCCCAACGATATGGCGGCTTACCCGCTGCAACTGGCACGGCAGCCAGGGAAGGAGACACGATGACCGGGAATCTGCGCGAATTCTTGGAGATTTCATACGACGAACTGGAGGAACTCAATCTCCAGGCGAAGGCCGAGCGTTCCGCACGGACCGACCCGGAGACGATCCGCGAGTCGCGTATGCGCTACCTGACCGATGAGAAGCGCATCAAGGCGGTCACGGTCTGCTTCACCGACCTCGAAGGCCGGCTGCACATGCTCGACTACGACAAGAAGTTCCTGCTCAAATCCGCCGACAACCTGACCTTCGACGGCTCATCGATCCGCGGCTTCACGGCGCAGCAGGAATCGGACCTGCGCCTGGGGATCGACTGGTCGGCATTCTACTGGCTGCCGTCGGATATCTTCTCGCCGGGGAAGGTGCTCGTCTTCGGCGAGGTGCAGGAGCGGGACGGCACCCCCTATCGCTCCGACCTGCGCGCCCGCTTGAAGGATTTTACGACCAAACGCTTCGAGGCCGACGGCTTAACGTGCTACGTCGCCAACGAGACCGAGGGCATCCTCTTCAAAGGGCGGCACGCGGAGCAGCACTACGTCGATACCGACCAATTCGAGTTCATCAGCACGAGCGGGTACTACCACACCCTGCCGGGCGACCCACTGCGCTCATTCATTGATGCCGCTGCGGAGGCGCAGCGCGCGCTCGGCTTCGGCAATGAGACGGATCACCCCGAGGTCGCCCCCTCGCAGTTCGAGATGAACTACGGGTACGTCGAGGCGACGATCGGCGCGGATCAGGTGATGCTCTACAAGTTAATCTGCCGCCAGGTGGCGAACCGGCTCGATATGACCGCCAGCTTCCTGCCCAAGCCGGTCACCGGCGTGAACGGCAACGGGATGCACGCCAACATCTCCATCGGGCGGGGGGAGACCAATCTCTTCTACGATGCAGCGGGCAAGGAAGGGCTCTCCGATTGCGCATGGCAGTTCGTCGACCGCTTGCTGACGAACGCGCTCGATCTCTGCCTCGTCTACAATTCGAGCGTCAATGCCTATCGTCGGCTCGACCCACACTTCGAAGCGCCAAACCAGATCAAAGCGTCCCCGATCGACCGCGGTTCGATGGTACGCATCCCGATCGGCAATAAGCGCTCCGCCCGTATCGAGATGCGCTCGATCGCCCCCGATGCGAACCCCTATCTGGCGATCTACTCGCTCTTGCGCACCGGGCTCGAAGGCCCCCTCGATACGAACGCCCGCGCGCGGTCGGCGATTCTGCCCGACAACATCTATGACGCCATCGATGCATTCTCCGGCAGCAGTTTCGCCGCCGAAGCCCTCGGGCACGACGTGCGCGACAAGTACGCCGAACTGAAGCAGGCCGCCGCCGACCGCAGCCCGCGCAAACTCGGCTCGCTCATCAAGCCAGGCGAGATCCAGTTCCACCACGAGGTGACGAACCAGTATCTCTGGAACCGCTTCTAACGATTGGGGAACCTCACCCCCTGCCCCTCTCCATCACAATGGAGAGGGGTCACGCGCCGTAGCTGATCACACATGGGCTAATTTTCCCCCGCACTGCTCCCCCTCTCCATCGCAATGGAGGGGGGGCCGGGGGTGAGGTTCCCCACCGCGCCTGTGCAGCGGCACAAATCAGATACTTACGCGCTATGCAGACATACCGAGTTCGCCAGAAGCGATTGACTTCTATCACCAACCAGTGATATGACATCGTTACCGTTTTCACACACCCGTGCGGGAACGGCCACATTAAACGACGCAACCCGCGTTGAGTGGGAACAGTAGGTGGGTATTCCCCGCCAGCGATCCGGCAGCAGGTGGAAGGCCGGAATCGGGGCACGACCCGTCGAAAGCAGCCCATGAGCGGAAGGTGACGATGTGCGGTAGGGACTCGCTCCGTGAGGGGTGAGAGTGCATCGAGCCGGTGGGTGGCTGCCACGTTGCGCGTCCTCCAGCCATGAAGTGGTCGCATGCGATAGGCAGGCGGCAACGAGGGTGGTACCGCGGGAGAACGGACACGGCGTCCGGCTCTCGTCCCTCAGTGGGGACGGGGGCTGTTTGCTTTAATGGCCTTGCGTTCCTGCATCCGAGCGTTCGCGTCTTCGGGAGGGAACACAATGCATAGTGGGCAGTGGGCAGTGGGCAGTGGGCAGTCCCAATCACTCAGCACTCAGCACCCAGCACTCAGCACTCCACTTGATCCCTTGATTGATATCGGCGCCTATGTCGGGCCGACGGAGCACGATGCGTGCGGTCTCGTCGCGATGGTCGAGCGGCATGGCACGGCAACGCGCGAAAATGTGACGCGCGTCCTTCATGCGCTGGCGACGATGCACCATCGCTCCGGCGAGATCGACGGCGAAGGGGATGGATGCGGCATTCTCACGGACATTCCACGCGCACTATGGGCGCGCGATCTCGCCGCCGTTGGTATTGATGCCGCGCTCGCGGACGATCCGCGCTTCGCGGTCGGGCACTTCTTCGTGCCGCCCACCGACCGCGAACGGGCCGACGCGATCATGGCGACGGTCGATGAGGTGCTGCGCGATGCCGACTGCACGCTGCTGATCAGCCGCCCGATGGCTGTCGTCTCAGATGCGCTTGGTCGGCTGGGCCGGAGGGAGGAGCCTGCGATGTGGCAGATCGCCTTCCTCACGCCGCCACTGGAAAACGTCGCGCGAGATGTGCTGCTCTTCGATCTCCAATTGGCGATAGAGGCGAGCACCGCTGCCTTGACGGTTTCGCTCAGCGCGGACTCGGTCGTCTACAAGGTGCGGGGCACCGCGCAGGTGCTCACTGTCTATTATCCCGACCTCGGCGACCCTGATTTCGCCTCGGCGATCAGCATCGGCCACAACCGCTACAGTACGAACACGACGACCGCCTTCGAGCGCGTCCAGCCCTTCTCGCTGCTCGGGCACAATGGCGAGATCAACACCATCGCCAAGTTCCGCACCGAGTCGCAGATGCTGCACATCCCGCTCGTGCCCGGCGCATCCGACTCGCAGGATGTCAACCGCACGCTGGAAGGGATGATCCACCGCTACAATCTCTCGCTCTGGGAGGCGCTCGAACTGATCTTCCCACCCATCGTCAACGAAATTAAGCGCGTGCCCGCCGAGATGGCGGACGTGCTGATGTACTTCCGGCAGGCATGGGGGCCCTTCGCGCAGGGCCCGGCAGCGATGGCGATCCGTGCGGGCGACGAACTGGTCGGCACGGTGGACGCGCTCGGCCTGCGTCCGCTCTGGCTCGTTGTCGCGAAAGACCGGATCGTCTTTTCCTCGGAGAAGGGCGTCGTGCCCGTCGCCGAGATGGACGAGGACCCGAAGCCGCTCGCGCCCGGTGAGAAGATGGCAATCGTCCTCAATCGCGGCTGCGGCACGCGCGTCGTCACCTACGACGCGATGCAGCAGGAAATCCTCAAGCGGGCATTGGCGCGCGGTATCGACGCGACGAACTACCGACGATTTCTCCTCTGTCAGAGCCCGAAACCAGATGCCGGATGCCAGATGCCAGATGCCGGGACACTCAGTCCTCAGTCCTTAGTCCTAAGTCCTCAGTCCTCCGCGTCTCGTGCGCGGTTGATCGCTGCGTGGGCATTCGACGGCGAGGAATTGAAGCTGACCGAGGCGATGGCGGAGAGCAGCAACGAGCGCGTCGGCTCGCTGGGTTACGACGGGCCGCTCGCTGCCCTTTCTCGCGAGCGGCAGAATCTCGCCGACTACTTCAAGGAGTCCGTCGCCGTCGTCACCAACCCGGCCATCGACCGCGAGCGCGAGATCGAGCAATTCTCCACCCGCGTCGTCCTCGGCCCGCGCCCCCCAATCGGCGTGGCGGACCACGACCGTAAACTGCCGTGCACGGAACTGATCACCCCGCTGCTCACCGGCGGCCTGCGTCCCGGCAGCGGTAACGAGGACGAACGACTGCAATCGCACCGTGCCGTCGCGCATCAGATGGGCACCTGGACGCTCGAAGACTTCATGACCTTCGAGGGCGACACGCGGCCCGCCATCTTGGCGATGGCCCAGTGGCCGGGAGAGCCACTCCGCGCCGCCCTTCACCGCCTCGGTGAGGAGGCAGTCGCCGCCGCGAGCGATGGCACGCCGCTGATCGTCCTCGACGACGCGGGCACGCTGACCCACGGCAACCGTCCCATCGACCCGCTGCTGGCGATTTCCGCCGTCGATACCGCCCTCCGTCGCGCGTCGGGCGGGCCGGACGGCTACGCGCTGCGGCGTGGCGTCGGGCTTGTCATGCGCGCGGCGGGGATTCGCACCCTGCACGACCTCATCCTGACGCTCGGCATGGGCGCGGATGCCGTCTGCCCCTACCTGCTCTGGGAGATCGCAGAGGCCGCTGCATCGGACGGGCTGCACAACCTCATCTCCGCGCTCACCAAGGGGATTGAGAAGGTCATCAGCACCATCGGCATCCACGAGGTGCGCGGCTACAGCCGCCTCTTTGCGTCTATTGGCTTGCATGTCGAGGTCGCGCGCATGTTCGGCGCGGAGAACTACGGCGGCAGCGCGACGGGTGGCCTCACCTGGGAGCAACTAGAACATCTAGCCGAGGAGCGCGTGCAGATCGCGGCGGGCACGCTGATGGCGAAGCCGACGCGCGTCGCCCACTTTTACCCGAAGGTCTGGAAGAGCGTCCGCAATGTCGCGGCCGGGTTGGAGGCGTACCGCGACTACAGCGCGAAGGTGACGGCGCTGGAGAGTGAGAATCCGGTCTCCATTCGTCATTTGCTCGCCTTCCGTCTCTCCGGTGGGAGCGGGCTTCAGTCTGGTCCTCTCGCGCAGGCTAAGCCCGCCCAAAGGGTGCCCGGCGCCACCGAAATTGATCCGACGACGGTAGATGCGAGTATCGGCGACCATGACTTCCCGTTCGCGATTAGCAGCATGTCGTTCGGCTCGCAGGGCGAGACGGCGTTCCGGGCCTACCCGGAGGCGGCGATGCGCCTCAACATCGTCTCGCTCAATGGCGAGGGCGGTGAGATCAAGGACATGATCGGCAAGTACCCGCAGTGGCGCGGCCAGCAGATCGCCTCGGGTCGCTTCGGTGTTAATGCGGAACTGGCGAACTCCTCCAATCTGCTCGAAATCAAGATCGGGCAGGGCGCGAAGCCCGGCGAGGGCGGCCACCTGCCCGGCTCGAAGGTCTCGGAGAAGGTCGCCAAGGCGCGCAACGCGACGCCGGGGGTGGACCTCATCTCGCCGTCTAACAACCACGACATTTACTCGATTGAAGACCTCGCCCAACTGGTCGACGAACTGAAGACGGCGAACCCGGCGGTGCGCGTCTCAGTCAAGGTGCCCGTCGTGCCCGGCATCGGCACGATTGCCGTCGGGGTCGCGAAGAGCGGCGCGGACATCATCACCCTCTCCGGCTACGACGGCGGCACCGGCGCGGCGCGCACCCACGCCCTCAAGCATGTCGGCCTGCCCGCCGATATCGGCATCGTGGAGGCACACCGGGCGCTCGTCGCGGCGGGCCTGCGCGAGCAGGTCGAACTCTGGGCGGACGGCGGCATGAAGACGGGCGCGGACGTGCTGCGGATGATCCTCCTTGGCGCGAATCGGGTCGGCTTCGGCACGCTGCCGATGGTCGCCATCGGCTGCACGATCTGTCGCGGCTGCCAGTTGGACACCTGCCACGTTGGCATCGCCACACAGATGGATTCGCAGGAAGAGGCGGAGAAGAAGGGCGTCAAGCACTTCGTGCCGCGCGTCTACGAGGAGTCGGTGCAGCAACTCGTCCGGCTCTTCGCCGCAATGGGCGAGGAAGTGAAGGAGTTGACCGCCGCGCTCGGCTTCACGCGCACGCAGGACCTCGTTGGCCGGTCGGACTTGTTGATTCAGACGCACATGCACGACCGCATTGATCTCGCTCGGATGCTCGCCCCAGCGGAGCAGGCCGCCTGGCTGGCGGAACTGGGCAGCGAGCGGACTCTGCGCGTCCTCCGCATCGACCGCTCGCAGCACGTCGCCGCGACGGTGGCGAGTCACGTCGCACGCGGCAACCAGCAAGTGGCGTACGCGGAGCCGACCGTCCTCCCCGATCACCGCGTCGTCGGGACAGTGCTGGCGGGCGAGATGACGCGCGCGCGGCTCTACGATCCGAACAACACCCCAACGACCGCAACACTCTCATTCGACGATGGCTCGGTAGTCGGTAATGGCTTCGCCTGCTTCAACGTCGAGGGCGTTGACCTCACCGTTGAAGGCGGCGCGCAGGACGGCGTTGGCAAGGGCGCGTTCGGCGGCACGATTGTCATTCTCAAGGGGACGAACGCGGACGGCAGGCGGGTGGACGGCAGCGTCGGCAAGTCGTTCGCGTATGGCGCGCAAGGGGGCACCTTCATCGTCCAGGGCAACGCGGACAGCCGCGCGGGCATCCGCCTCTCCGGTGCGGATGTCGTCATCGGCGGCGAGATCACGACGCCCATCGACGACCGGCGCGGCGGCATCGCCACCCGCGCGAACATCAAGGGGTTCGCCTTCGAGTACATGACCAATGGCCGCGCGGTCGTGCTCGGCGATCCCGGCCCCTGGCTCTGCGCCGGGATGACGGGCGGTGTGGTCTATCAGCGCCTCGTGCCGGAAATGGGTCTCGACCGCGCCGCCATCGACCGCCGCATGGCGAAGGGCGCGAAAATCACGATGGCCGACCTGACGGAGCACGACGCCCGCGCCGTCACCGCGCTCCTGACCGTCTACGCCGATCGCCTCGCGACCAGCGGGCAGCACGCCATCGCCGATCACGTCCGCGCCATGACGGCAAACCCAATCGCGGATTTCATCAAAGTCGTGCCCGAATCCCAGCAGGTCGATCCGTCCATCTCGACGGAGTGAGGAGACAGTGGGCAGTGAGCAGTGGGCGGTGGGCAGCAGGTAGGAGCGCATAGCATGCGCCCTCCCCACTCAGTCCTCAATCTTTAGTCCTCAGTCCTCGTTAATACGCTTCGAGGTAGTGGTCGATCTCCCACTGGCTGATGCACTGGCGGTATTCCTGCCACTGCTGGCGGAGGGCGGCGACGTATCGTTCGTAGACATGATCGCCGAGCGCCTCGCGCATCACGCCGTCCAGTTCCAACTCGATGATCGCCTCGCCGAGCGTCATCGGCAGGGTGCCGACGCTGCGCGAGCGCAACTCCTCATCTGAGACGCTGTACAGACTCTCCTCGAATGGCTCCGGTAAGGCCAGATTCCGCTCGATGCCGTCCAGTCCGGCGGCGAGCATCACCGCGAGCGCGAGGTACGGGTTGGCGGCGGGGTCGGGGCAGCGCAACTCGATTTGCCCGGCATGTTGCGGCCCGGTGTCCGCCGGGACGCGAATCAGCGCCTCATGGTTGATCTGCGCCCAGATCAGGAAGACGGGCGCTTCGTGGCCGGGGATGAAGCGGCGATAGGAGTTGACGAGCGGCGACAGCACGGCGGACATGCCGCGCGCGTGCGCCAGTTGCCCGGCCATAAAAGCGCGTGCCGTCTCCGAGAGGCCGTAGGGATCGGTCACATCCGTGAAGGCGCTCGCCGCCGTGGTCAGATGATCGAGCCGTTGATGGACGTGCATGCCGGAGCCATTGAGGCCGGTGATCGGTTTCGGCATGAAGGTGGCGTGAAGCCCGCGCCGCCCCGCGACCGCCTTCATCGCCGCCCGGAAGGTGATGATGCTGTCCGCCGTGCGCAAGGCGCCATCGGTCGGGAAGTCGATCTCGTGCTGCCCAACCGAGACCTCGTGATGATACGCCTCGGTGCGGATACCCATCGCGCGCATCAGCCGCACGACATCGCGCTGCACGGCGGCGGCATCCCCACCCGCTGTATCGAAGTAGCCGCCGCTGTCGCCCTCCGGCGGGCGGACACCGCTCGCATCCCGCCGCAGCAGGAAGAACTCGATCTCCGGCGCGACCGCGTAGGTGAAGCCGAGGCCGCGCGCCCGTTCGAGTTGCCGGATGAGCACCGCGCGCGGATCGCCCATGAAGGGTTCGCCGTCCGGCCGGTGCACGCCGCAAAGCAAGCGCGCCGTATCGCTGCCCGCTTCCGCCCACGACACGAGCGCGAAGGTGGCGAGGTCGGGGATGAGGTACATGTCGCGCTCGGCGACCCGTGTCGTGCCCTCGATGGACGACCCATCGAACCACATGCCGCGCGCGATCACCGTCGGCAACTGCTCAATCGAGATGGTCACGCTCTTGACCATGCCGAGGATGTCGATGAACTGCAAATCGACGAACTCGACCTTCGCCTCCTGCGCGCGCTTCAACACGGCGGCGGCGGTGACGCCCCCCGTCTCCCGCGCCGCGCCATTGGCATCGCGCCCCGTTTTCACCGTGTTCGTTACTGCCATTCCGGTCAACTCCTACCTGTCTTACCTAACGCGCCGCGTAGAGCCAGGGAATCAAACCACCAAGACACCAAGAACACCAAGACGGAAACACTCTTTCTTTCTCTTCGTGTTCTCCGTGTTCTTGGTGTCTTGGTGGTTCATTTCCCCCTGTTTTGCAACAGGCTCTTAGCACATCGACATACGACATTTACCGCTCGCGCGGACTACGCATCGGCGGAGGTGCCGGCATCTGCCGCACCTTCAGTGCCAGGTGCAGCACGAGC
>JBPCMC010000252.1:0-8312 GCA_051002645.1 Thermomicrobiales bacterium | reverse complement strand
CAACTCGGCACGGCGGCGGCGGTCTCCGTGATGTTCTTCCCGATCTTCATCGTCGCGATCTTCTTCCTGACGAAGCGTATGCTCTCGTCCGAAGCGCGGGCATAGGGGGGCACGATGGCAGTAGCAGCCCGAGTGAACCGGCGCGCCGAGCGCGCGACCACAAGCAGCCTGCTCGTGCGGGGCGGCATCCGCAAGGTCGTGCTCGTCGGCGGGCTGGCATTGTTCACCATCTGGACGATCTTCCCGATCATCTGGATCATCGAGACATCGCTCAAACCGAATAAAGACCTTTACACGCAGGCGACCCTCATCCCGCAGCACGTCACGCTCGTCCATTATCACGAGGTCATCGACAAGACGCCCTTCTTCACCTACTTCAAGAACAGCCTGATCGTCTCGCTCTCCACGACGGCCATCGCGATGGTGATCGGCGTCCTGTCCGCCTATGCCATCACCCGCCTCGCCTTTCGCGGTCGGGCATTCATGGCGCGTGCGACCATCGTCACCTACCTCGTCCCCGGCACGCTCCTCTTCATCCCGGTCTTCCAGATCGCGCAGCAACTCCACCTGACGGACAAATCATCCGGCCTGATCGTCATCTACCTCATCTTCACGGTGCCGTTCTGCACCTGGCTGGCGATCTCCTACTTCAACACGATCCCCGCCGAACTGGAGGACGCGGCGCTGGTCGATGGGGCGACGCGCTTCCAGTCACTGACGCGCATCATCATCCCGCTCGCCCTGCCCGCGCTGGCGGTGATTGCGCTCTTCGCCTTTACGAACTCGTGGAACGAGTTCCTCTTCGCCCTCCTGCTCATCGGGCGGGATTCGCAGAAGACGATCCCCGCCGGACTGGTCAGTTTCATCAATGGCGATGTCTACCAGTGGGGGGCATTGATGGCCAGCTCGCTGATCGCCTCGCTCCCGCCAATTCTCATCTATATCATCGCGCAGAAGTGGGTCGTCTCCGGCCTCGCGGGTGGGGCGGTCAAGGGATAGTCACGACGAACAGGGTTCGCGTTGGTCCGTGAATATGCCAGCGTGTCTGGTTGACGTAGAAGGAGGAGCGGCATCATGGAGCACACAAGTCGTCGGTCATTCATAAAGGGCGCCGCCGCGACTGCCGCGACCGCCACGATTGGGGCGCTACTCGCGGCCTGCGGCGGCAGCTCGGCGACTGACACGCCGAAAGCGGCCGCCGGCGCCGCGACGACCGCCCCCGCCAGCGGGACAACCGCCCCATCGGGCGGCACAACCGCCGCAACGACGACCGGATCGTCGCCCGTCAGCGCCCCGGCCAAAGCATTCGGCGGCAAACTGACCGCCTGGGGCATCGTCTCCTTCACCAAGGACGGCGACAACCTGCTCGGCCAGCAGATGCAGGATTGGGGCAAGGCGAACAACGTCTCTGTCGAATACGTCGCCCTCCCCGGCTCCGATTACACGACCAAAGTGGCGGCGGCCGTCGAGACCGGCGCGATCCCTGATGTGGTGATGATGTCCGGCACCAGCACCATCTTTTACGCCGCCCAGAACCGCCTCGTTGACCTCACCGATATCTACAACAATCTCAAGGGGCTCGGCGGCGGGATGTTCGAGCAGTTGCTGCCCTTTGTGCAAACGAACGGCAAGGTCTTCTCTATCCCGATGGAGTCTGATGTCTCCGTCATGTACGCGCGCCTCGACCTCTGCGAGAAGGTGACGGGCAAGCGCCAGCCGCCCGCCACGATCGATGAACTCGACATGATCGCGCGCAAGGTGAACACGCCGCCCACGCAGTATGGCATTGGCCTCACGCTCGGTCGCACACCCGATGCCGCCGGGAACATTACGTCGCTGATTTTCGGCGATGGCGGCACGCTGGTGGACAAGGACGGCAAGCCGGCAATCAACAACGACGGGACGGTAGCCACCCTGACGCGCGTGCAATCGTGGTGGAAGGACAAGATCATCCCGCAGGACGCTCCCGGATGGGACGATAGCGGCAACAACAACTCCTACCAATCCAGGCAATCCGCCTTCGTCTTCAATCCCGCCTCGATCTTCGCCTTCCTCGATAAGAACGACAAGGAACTGCTCGGCAACACCATCCAGGCGCCGACGCCGAAGGGCAAGGCCGGTATCTCCTACAACGGCGTCGGCACCTGGTCATGGTCGGTCTTCTCCGCCAGCAAGCAGGTCGAAGCCGGCAAAGCGATGATTCAGGCGATCATGCAGCCGGACAAGATGGAAGCCGTCTACGAACTGGTCGGCGGGCGCTGGTACCCCGTCTACAAGGACCTGGCGAACGCGCCGTTCTGGAAGCAGCGGCCATACTTTGACCTCTTCCCGCAGATCATCCAATCGACGAAACCGGCCTGGGCGCCCGCGACCGCCACGCCCGACTTGCTCACGCAAATGAGCGCCGTCGATCAAAAACTGATCTACGCCGAGATGGTGCAGGATGTGGTCGTCTCGAACAAGTCGCCGCAAGATGCCGCAAAAGCCGCACAGACGAAGATGGAGCAGGCGTTCGCCGAGGCCATCAAGAAGTAACGCGGGGCGCGAATGCGCCGCACGTCGCATCGATGAGGAGCGGACGGATGGCCGCGCGCTCCTCGCTCTTGAAGGGAGCACCGATTGCCAGAAACCCAGAACGCACTGCCCGCCGTCGGCGAGCTGTTGCCCGATTTCTCGCTCACCGGCACCGACGGCGCGACGCACACCGTCACCGAACTCGCGCGCGGTCACCGGGGGCTCGTCCTCTTCTATTTCCCGAAAGCGAACACCGATGGCTGAACACTCGAAGCAGTGGCCTTCCGTGATCTGAAGGCCGATTTTGACCGTCTGGGCTACAACGTCGTCGGCATCAGCCCGGACCCCGTGCCCCCCTTGTTAACTTTCCGGGAGAAGAACAATCTCCCCTTCCTCTTCCTCTCCGACGAGGGGGCGACAACCGCCGCGCGTCACGGCGTCTGGGTCGAGAAGAGCATGTACGGCAAGACCTATATGGGCGTCGCCCGCAGCACCTTCGTCACGGACGAAAACGGCGTCGTGGAGGCCGTCTACTTCAATGTCAAGCCGCAGGGCCACGCCGAATTCGTGCGCGACGCGATCGAGAATGAGCCCGTATAGGACTTGCAGGCCGGGCAAAACCGTGCTAGGATGCCGCCGATGGGATACGGGCCCGGCGGCATCTATTCCCGGATAGCTCAATGGTAGAGCGGGCGGCTGTTAACCGCTAGGTTTCAGGTTCGAGTCCTGATCCGGGAGCCATTTCGATCATACAAGACGGTCAGGAATGCTCCGGCCGTCTTTTCTTTGCTCACTTCACACGACAAACGCGCTCCCTGCACGCCCGCGACGCAAAGGACGCACGCGCCTTCCCGCATTGGTTCGACATGGGGCGGCCGCCTTGACGATGACCCGGCCGCAGCCTATTCTTGCCATGCCCCACTTCGGGCATCGCTCGGTAAAACAAGGAGTCTAACGATGTCTGCCTTCGTGCGAGCGGCACGCGTCGTCGCCACAGCGATCCTCTGCGCGCTCTCCCTCGTCGCGCCCACCGCGCTTGAGGCAGGAACCGTCGTGCAGAACTGCGACGCGAGCGGCACCGGCTCGCTCGCTGACACCATCGCGACCGCCGCGACAGGCAGTGTCATCCGGTTCGCCTTCGATTGCCCGACCGCGAACCCGATTATCGTCACCAGTCGCCTCTCCATCTCCAAGAATCTCACGCTCGATGGCACCGGGCATTCGATCGTCATCAGCGGCAATCACACCAGCGGTCTCTTCACCGTGACCCTCGGCAACGCGCTCACGATCAACTTGCTCACCCTTACCGACGCGAGCGACACGACCGCAGGTGGTTCGGCAATCACCAATAATCGCGGCACACTCACCATCACGAACAGCACGTTCAGCAATAATCACGCCGATTTCGACACCGGAGGCGGCGGCGCGATCATCTCCTTCGGCGGGACGTTGACCATCTCCGGCAGCACCTTTGTCGGTAACACATCGAACGGGAACTCGAACGGGGGCGGCGCGATCCTCGCGTCCGGCCTTCAGGCGGTTCGCGGCTCAGTGACGATCTCGAATAGCACCTTCGTCGGCAACACATCGAACGGTACCGACGCGGGTGGCGGCGCCATTGATAACGAGATTAGCCCAATGACGGTGCTCAATGATACCTTCAATGGCAATGCCGCCAGTGGCGGCGGCGCCCTCTTCAATAACTTTCAAAACGGCGGGAGAGTCACGATCGCCAATACGATTGTCGCTGGCAATACCGCCGCCACGACAGGCCCGGACGCGCTCGGCACGTACACGAGCGGTGGTCATAATGTGATCGGCGAGGCGGACGACAGTGTCGGCTTCACCGCGCTGACCGATCAGACGGGCACTATCGCCAGCCCACTCAACGCCGCTCTCGGCGTGCTCGCGAACAATGGCGGACAGACCCAGACCGAAGCGCTCCTCGCCGGGAGCCCGGCCATTGGGAGCGGCGATCCGGCAGTCTGCACCGCCGCGCCGGTGAATGGGTTGGATCAGCGCGGCGTCCCGCGCAAGGCGACTACCTGTAGCATTGGCGCCTTCGAGGCGCAGCCGGCAACGCCTAATCCGCTGCCGGGCACGAAGCCAACCGCGCCCGCTGCGCTCGGCGGACCGCCCGCCCCGTTACCCCTCTTACCGAAGCCAACCGTACCTGCCGCAGCAGGTGGCCCATCCCTCCCGCTCCCGGCGCCGCGTCCGTAGCGTCCGACGATGTGGAGCAGATTAGATCTTGCTATCCCCTGCGACGAGCTTATAGCCGACGCCCCAGACCGTTTCGATGCGCGCGTTGGCGTTCGCCAGGCGGTCCCGCAAGGTGGATATGTGGACATCGACCGTGCGCGTGTCGACGCTGTATTCGTATCCCCAGACATCGTTGAGGAGTCGGTCGCGCGGGACGACGACACCGGGTCGCCGCGCCAGTGCAACGAGCAAGGCGAATTCCTTCGCCCGCACCTCGACGAATTCATCGCCGATGCGCACTTCGCGACGGTCGAGGTCGATCGTCACATCGCCGACGCTGAGCACCTGGCGTTCCGGTGAGGCCGTCGTTTCATAGCGGCGCAGGACGGCCTTGACACGCGCCACCAGCTCGCGCGGATTGAATGGCTTGGTCACATAGTCGTCCGCGCCGACTTCCAGGCCGACGATCTTATCGACATCCTCGGAGCGCGCGGTGAGCATGATGATCGGCACGTCGCTCGTCCGCCGGATCGTCCGACACGCCTCCAGGCCGTCCATACCAGGCAACATCAGATCGAGCAGGATCAGGGCATAGCGCGTCGCCCGTGCCTTGGCGACCGCGCTCGGGCCGTCGGCGGCCGTCTCGACGGTGAAGCCCTCTTTCGTCAGGTACATGCCGAGCAGCCGCGTGATATTCGGTTCGTCGTCAACGACCAGGATTGTCCGTGCCATGTCGCCCTACTTCCGCACCAGTCGGCGCGCTACCCGCCCGTCGCGCCTTGATTGGTGATCGTGCGCGCGAGGAAGGTCGTGTCACCGATCTTATCACCGAGGATCACCAGCACGTCGCCCGTCTTGATGTCCGCCATGGTGCCCGCTTGCTGCGTGCGCACGATCGTCGTCGGCGTCGTGGTCACGGTCACGGACGAGCCATCGAAGCCCTGCACCGTGATTGTGCCGCCATCGATGCTCTTGATCTGGCCCGTCACCGCCGGTGGCGTCCCTCCCGTCGGTGGAGCGGCCTGCCCTCTGCCGCCGCCCGTGCCGCCATCCGCACCGCCCGCGCCCGGTGCTGAGCCGAGGCCGGTGACGGTCTTTGCGCTGAACGCCGTGTCACCCGTTTTACTGCCGTCAACCGTGACGATGTCACCGGCCTTCAGGTCCGTGAGAGCGCCGGCCACCAGTTTACGAACGGCGGTGCTGGCGTTGGTCGTGACACTGATCGTCGAGTTGTCGGTCTGCTGTAGGCTGATCGTCGCAGTATCCACCTTCGTCACTTTGCCGGTCACGGCGCTCGCAGCGCCGCCACTGGCAGCGGTTCCCGACGCGCCAGCGCCGCCGGTGGCACTCCCGCGCTGTCCCGCGCCTCCGCCGCCCGTGACTGCCGAACCGCCGGGAACATTGGTACCCGTCGTGTTCCCACCGGTACCGGCCCCTGCCGGATTACCGCCGCCCCCGCGTCCACCGCCTGCTTGAGCGGAACCACTCGCGCCGGTCTGCGGCGCGCTCGCGACACGAGTCTGGAAGGCGCTCCGGTCGGTCGAAATCTTGTCGCGCCCCTTCGACTCCCCCGCTCGGTAGGCGAGCGACCATGTGCCGACAAAGGCGACGGCGAGTAGTGCAATGATGATGACCGTGACGCCGCGACGACGCATCTCCCCTCACCTTCCTGAACGATTATTCGTAGCGCAGCGCGTCGATCGGCTTCAACCGCGAGGCGCGCCGCGCCGGGTAGACCCCGAAGAAAAGCCCCGTCGCCGTCGCAAACGCCACCGCCACGAAGACCGACTGCGTTGAGACGAGCGTCCGCTGCCACGTCTTGCCGACGACGAAGGCGGCGACGAGCCCGAAGACCACACCCGTCAGCGCCCCGATCAGACTGATTAATACTGCTTCGGTGACGAACTGCGTCAGGATGTCCTTCCCTTTCGCCCCGATCGCCTTGCGGATACCGATCTCCCGCGTCCGCTCCGTCACCGAGACCAGCATGATGTTCATGATGCCGATGCCACCGACCAAGAGCGAAATACTGGCGATCACCAGCAGGAAGATCTGATACGTCTTCTGCGTCGATTCCGCAGCGGCAATCTGGTCCGCTTGATTGGTCACCTGCCAGTCAGGTTGCCCGCTCTTCGTGCGATGCTGAGCGCTGAGGGCGTCGTTGATCTCGCTGATCGCCTTATCGACATTCTCGGGGCTAACCGCCTTGATCGAGATTGTCTCAATCGTGTGACCGGCTCCCGTCGGCTGCTGCCGGTTGCCCGTCAGGAGTGTCAGCACCGTCGTAATCGGCACATAAACCTGATTATCGCGCGAGCCGAAGCCGTTGCCGCCCTTCGTCTCCATCACCGCGATCACCTGGAAGGCATTCCCGTTCAGGCGGACGGTCTTCCCCACCGCATCGGTGCCGGGGAAGAGCGCCGTGGCGATGTTCGCCCCGAGTGCGACGACGCGCGTAGCACTCGTCACATCCTGGTCGGTGATGAAGTTGCCCGACGCGGGTGCGTAGCTGTGGACATCCTGGTAACTGGGCCAGACGCCGAGCGTCTCACCGAAGGTGTTCACGGTGCCGACATTGATCCGGCCGCCGCGCCCGACCTCGGGCGAGATCGCCGCCACGTCCGGCAAGACACCGGGTTGCGCCACCGCCTGGGCATCTTCGAGGGTGAGGGTGTTGGACAAGGCGCCCGTCGCCACGCCCGCGCTGCGCTGATTCGCCCCCTGGACGGTGACGAGATTCGTGCCGTTCGCGGTCAGTTTTTCCCGCGCGGTGGCGACGACACCATTGCCGATAGCGAGCAGCGCCACGACCGCACCGACGCCGATGATGATGCCGAGCATGGTCAGGGCAGTACGCATCACATTAGCGCTCAGGCTGTAGAGCGACGAGCGCAAACTCTCCGAGAGCGGGACGCTGCCGCTGCCGTGCGAGGTCGGCGGGATGCTCAGGACCGACAATTCGTGCGCGGTCGTCCGCTCGACGGGAGCACGTTCCTGCGACGCGGCGACGCTTGTTTGTGCCATGCCCGGCTCCTTCCTTCGCTCGCTAAACGGTCGCGGGGAACGGAATCACGTCCGTCCGCGCGGCCAACTCGAACTCGCCATCGTCAACCCGGAACGAGATGCACTTCAAGATTTGCAGGTCAAACTCGCCCGTCTGGTAGGATTTGGTTAGATTGCGCACGTCAATGGTCATCGCTCGCCTTATCCTCCCGGTGGCCCGCCACCAAAGCCACCGCCGCCGCCGCCTGTCGTCGCGCCGGCTGCGGGCACGACCACCGTATCCCCCTCGTTCACGCCGCCGGTGATTTCCGTGTTGCGCCCGTCGGTTAGCCCGACCTGCACCGGCACGAGGAAGGTCGAGCTATTGAAGAGGACTGTCACCGCCCGCTGCCCGTTGATCGTCTACACCGCCCGCGACGGGACGACCAGCACATTGGGTCGCCGCGCCGTGACGATCTGCACCGTCGCGTTCGCCCCCGGTCGCACCGCCGCCTGCGTCGGGCTGATGATGACGCGCACCGGGAAGGCCGTCACGTTCGAGGTCGTCACCGCGACCGGGTTGATCCGCTGCACCGTCCCTTGCAGCGGCGCCC
>JBPCMC010000251.1:0-19932 GCA_051002645.1 Thermomicrobiales bacterium | reverse complement strand
CTTTGGTTCTTGGGGAAGCCACGAGCAGTGAATCCGACGCTACCGAGACAGATGGAAGGGGTCGCGTCTCGTGTCACATGTCGCGCCGACTGAACCAATGATCGACGCGCCGGAACAGGATGCGCGGCGGTGGCTCGCGCTCGTCGTGGTCGTCTCAGCGTCGTTCATGGCGGTCTTCGACCAGTTCGTCGTCAATGTCGCCATCCCGACGATGCAGCGGGACTTGCACGCCAGTTTCGCGCAAATCCAGTTCGTGATTGCCGGGTACGCGCTCGCCTATGCGGTGACGCTGATTACGGGCGGGCGACTCGGCGACATCTACGGGCGCAAGCGGCTCTTCATGCTCGGCATGGCGGGCTTCACGCTCGCCTCGGCGCTCTGCGGCCTCGCGCCGGGGCCGGGATTGCTCGTCGCCGCGCGGCTGATCCAGGGGTTCGGCGCGGCGCTGATGAGCCCGCAGGTGCTCTCGATCATCCAGGTGACCTTCCCGCCGCAGGAGCGCGGCAGCGCCCTCAGCGTCTACGGCGCGGCGGTCGGGATCGCCTCGCTCGCCGGGCAGGCATTGGGCGGCTTCCTGATCCGCGCCAATCTCTTCGGGCTCGGCTGGCGCGTCGTCTTCCTCGTCAATATCCCGATCGGCATCGCCGCCCTGATCGCCGCCAAGCCGCTCGTGCGGGAGACGCGCTCGCCCGCCGCGCTCCGGCTCGACCTCGGCGGCGTAGCGATCATCACGGGCGGCTTGTTCCTGCTCACCTTTCCGCTCGTCGAGGGGCGGGACGCGGGCTGGCCGCTCTGGGCGTGGCTCTGCCTGGCCGCCTCCGTGCCGGTCATCGCGGGCTTCGTCCGCTTCGAGCGGTGGAAGACGGCGCGGGACGGCGCGCCGCTCGTCGTCCTCGGGCTCTTCCGCGAACGGTCATTCGTGGCGGGGCTCTTCGTCGCCTTCCTTTTCGGCGCGGCGAACCCGGCGATGTTCTTCACGCTCGCCCTCTATCTGCAGATCGGCCTGCACTTCTCCCCACTCGCCGCCGGGCTGACCTTCGCGCCCGCGCCGATCGGCTTCTTCATCGCCGCGACGCTCTCCGGGCGGCTGGTACGGAAACTGGGCAGCCGCCTGGTGATGGTCGCGCTAGTCATGAAGGCGGCCGCATGGGCGATCATCGGCGTGATTGCGCATCGCAACGGCGTCTCGCTGCACGGTATCCAGTTGCTCCCCTTCATGTTCATCGAGGGGGCGGGCGCGGGGTGGACGAGCCCGCCGCTGATCGGCCTCAGCCTGGCGGGGATCCAGAATCGGGATGCCGGGTCCGCCGCTGGCGTCTTCACGACCGTCCAGCAGATCGCTGGCGCGGTCGGCGTGGCGCTGATCGGCGTTATCTTCTTCGGCATCCTCGCCCAGCACGCGCCCGCCGTGAGCGCGGACCTCGCGCCCGGCCTCCGGCAGCAACTCGCCGCGTCACTGCCTGCGGCGACGGTCGCGTCCACGGTCGCCGACTTCCAGACCTGCGCCGACGACCGCGCCCGCAGCCGCGACCCTGCGGTCACGCCCGCCAGTTGCGATGTGGCGGCACTGCGACCGTCCGATGCCGCCGCCACCGCCGCCGTCTCGGATACGTTGCAGCGCGCCAATGCCCGCAACTATGCCGATGCGTACGTGACCGCGATGTTCTTCAACGTCGCCACCCTGCTGCTCGCCTTCGTCTGCGCCTTTTCCCTCCCCGCACCACGGGCGCGCTGACGCTCGCCCATGCCACTGCACGCTCAGCCGGAGGTTCCTTTACACGTATCGGTCGTCTCCGGGCTCTCCCGACAGTTTGGTGAAGCCCGCGTCGGTGACGAATGGTGTCCTCACCGTCCTCGCCCGGCACACCGATCCGCTGTAGCGACTACCGGATGAACAGGAGGATGGATCCCGCGAGCAGTACTCCCATCGTCACGTTGAAGACCCGTGCGGCCCGCTCGGTACGGAGACCCCGCTGCACGCTCGCCCCGGCCGCCAGCCAGACGAAACAGCTCGGGAGCGCGGCGGCGATGAAGAGCAGGGCGAGGATTACCGATTGCCCGAGCGTATTGCCCGCCTCCGCCCGAAAATAGGCGCCGATCGCTCCGGCGCAGACCAGCCACGACTTGGGATTGACCCATTGAAAGGCGGCTGCCCCCCAAAAGCCCACGCGGACGCCGGACGCCGTCGCCTTGCTACGACCCGCCGTGGCAATCTTCCACGACAACCAGAACAGAAAGCCGATGCCGCACCACTTGAGTCCCTGTATAATCAGGGGACTGTCGAGAATGAGACTTCCGAGCCCGAAGGTGACCAGGAACAGCATGAGCCCCATCCCGACGACCTGCCCAACCAGCGCCGGCAGCCCGCGCAGGACACCGACCGCAGCGCCCGTCGATGTCAGAATCAGGTTGCTCGGCCCCGGTGTGCCGGCCGCCACCACCGCGAAGAGCAGAAAGGCGATCGCTTGTCCGTCTTTCATCGCTGCGGCCCCTTCTCGTCCGGAGAACACCAGGATCGATCGAGATGTGTAGCGAGCGTAGCAAATCCAGCGGCGTCGGTCTTGAACGATCGTGCGGCGAGGCGCCCGCCGATTGGTCGCGGAGTACCGATCCGGAGCATGGGGTTGAATTGCTGGAAGCCTGGTTCCACGGGCGACCCTATCACAAGCATCGCCACGATATCTACGCCATCGGTCTGACGACACGCGGCGTCCAAGCCTTCGACTATCGCGGTAGCGTCGAAATCAGCAGGCCCGGTCAGGTCGTCGTGCTGCACCCCGATGAGATCCACGACGGGTATGCGGGGACGCCGGCAGGTTTCGGGTATCGTCAGATGTACGTCGAACCGGCGCTCATCTTCGAAGCGGTACGGGTAGTGCGCGGTCGTGCGTATCCGTTGCCGTTCGTGCGCACCCCGGTGGTTACGAACCCGAAACTGTCCGGAGCCGTCACCGCCGCTTTCGAGGGCGGGCGCGAACCGCTCGCCATTGACAGCCTGGTCGTGCAATTGGCAGAGGGGCTGCTCGATGCGGACCCATCGTGCACGCATATCCCCGTCCCGCAGCGCCTCGATGCCGCGACGCTCCAACGGGCGCGCGAGTTCCTCGATGCCGAGAAGACGCGCGTGGTCCGCTCCGCAGAATTGGAAGCCATCACCGGTCTGACACGGTACGATCTTGCCCGCCAGTTTCGCGTGATGTATGGGACGAGTCCCTACCGCTACCTGCTGATGCGGCGACTGCACCTTGCGCGCGAGCAGATCGCGTGGGGCCGGCCATTGAGCGCGGTGGCAGTGGACGTCGGGTTTGCGGACCAGGCGCATTTCGCCCGGATGTTCAAAGCCACGTTCGGACTGACGCCTGCGCGCTACCGTGCGCTGAATCGGTAGACACGCTACGTCGCGTGATGCCGACGACTCGCGGCGAACGCATCGGCTCCGGCTCCTGCGGCGAGTGCTCGCCGCATCAAAGCAGCTTCATCAAACCGTCGGGAGAGCCCGTCTCCGTGGTAGGGAAATCGCTCGCCTCACTGCTTGGGCGCAGTTCGAGAAAAGCGAGGATGTCGCCATAGCCTCTTGCCCAGTCGCCATCGCGAACAACTGCGACCTTCGGCAGCACGAGTCGCGCGTAGAGGTCGTCGCATGTTGCACCGTACCGCTGATACAGCGCGGTCAACCCCTCGAAGCCCTGCAAGCTCCGCCGCACGCCATAGGGACTGCCGACCTTCCATGCCACCTGCATCGCCTCCCACTCGCTCCCACGTTCATCACACACTGCACGGAGCGCGTGTGCGACATCCGCATGGCGCAAGTAGATAAGTGTCGGGTTGAGGCAGGCGATGCTCTCGACTACCGCTGTCACGTAACGGTGCAACACCTGCGGCTCGGCGTCCATGAGAAGCAGGTCGGTCATGTTCCCGTGGAAGAGGAGTCCGTCGCATACGGTGATTGGTGCGGATGCCTCCGCAGCGTTCGAGAACGCTCGCCACTTTTCCAGGCTCAGCGCAACGTACTCCTCAATCGTGATGTCGTACCATGCGGTGCGGACAGGCGACAGCGTCGGCCCGACGCGCAACGGGTGCGCGCGCTGCGAGGTCGTCGGGCCTTCCGGCAGAAAGCGAGCGGCGATGCCGTTCCGATGCAGTCGGTTGGTGAGGAACTCCGCAGCGGTCGTCTTGCCCGCGCCCATGATTCCCTCGACGAAGATGAAGCGTGTATCACGCATGATTCTATTCTGCCACCGATGGGGCAGATATGTGTAGAGCATCCTTTGGCTGAGTTTGTGCCCCGCTGTGCAGGACCGCCCGCGCTCCAATTGCAATCCGCGCTATGAAACAGCCCTGCGACGATCCCAAGCGGCCAGCAATGCGCGCTCGCGGTCGGGGTGGAGACCGGAGGGGCGCGGGGCGTCCGGCGGCTGGGTGGCGTCCCACGCCAGGGTGTCGCGGATCGTGTCGGCGATCGGGCGGAAGGTGAGGCCGGCGGCAATCGCCTTGCCGGAGTTGACGGAATAGAAGCCCGCACGTTCGGGCAGGTTCGGCACCCAAAGCGGCATCTCCGTGTAAGATTTCACCCCGGCGTCGAGCAGGAACCGCTCGTCCACCCAGACGAATCGCGCGTTGCTTCCCGTGATCGCCGCGCAGGTATCGAGCAATTCCCCGAAGGTCAGCGTCTCGTTCGGGCCGCGCGCATTGTACGTGCCGGTCGCGCCGGATTCGATCATCTGGATCACCCACGCGGCGAGGTCGCGCGCGTCGATGAAGCGTGCCGGGTGCTCCGGGCCGTCCGGCGCGAGCACGTCGCCGCCCTGCGCGACCCGGCGCGGCCAGTAGGTGAAGCGGTTCGTCGGGTCGTGCGGGCCGACGATCAGGCCGGGGCGGATGACGAGTGTGCGGCCCGGCACGGCGGCCTCGACCGCCTGCTCGGAGAGCACCTTAAGTGGTCCGTAGTTCGGCCCGGTCGGGTCCTCCACCGTTGGGTCGGCGATGGTGGCGAGCGGCGCGTCCTCGTCCATGTTGCGGATGCTGTAGTCGCCGTAGACCGAGGTCGTGGAGATGAAGGTGTAGTGATCCACGGCGGGCGCGAGCAGGTCGGCGGCCATGCGCACGATGCGCGGCACCCGCCCATGCACATCGATCGCCGCATCCCACCGCCGCCCTTCGAGCGCGGTGAGGTCGCCAAACTGCTCGCGGTCGCCGCGCAGTTTCTCGGCGGTGGGGAAGAGGTCGGCATTGTGCTGCCCGCGATTGAAGAGCGTCACCGCGTGCCCGCGCGCTAGCGCCGCCTCCGTCAGATGCCGCCCGAGGAAGACCGTCCCACCGAGGATGAGCAGTTTCATTCCTAATCCCCTTCCCCGAAGGAATAACGCGCGGCGAACATCGACGCCAATGGTGGCGTGCTATCCCGCAGACTGGTTTGCGACAAAGAATCACGCGGGGACAGGGATCGCGACCTCAACGACCGTGGCAAGCGTCGTCGGTTCGGGGATCGGTTCGCCACGCTCCTGCCCAACTTCGAAATGCAGTTCGAGCGCGTCACGAATATTGCGCGTTACATCCTCAATCGTCTTCCCTGTGGCGATGCAGCCCGGTACATCGGGAGCATACGCAGCGTAGTTGTTTGGAGCTTTCTCGATGATCACGGTATATTTCATTCAGGGTTCTCCCGCTGTGGTTTCCAGCCTGCCTGACGCTGAATATTGTGCCACGTTCCTTCCGGTATGTCATCGGGTGGATGCCCGGAGACCGTGACGTGACCGGGTCTCGTCGGATGGATATACACCCGATGGCTTCCGCGCATACGGTCGAGTAGCCAACCTTCACGCTCCAGACGGCGGACGACATCACGGACTTTCGGCATGGCGTGTTCCCTCGTGAAGCGCTCTTCGCACATGCCGCTGCCACGCATCGGCGAGGAAGTCCGCCATGCGGGTGCGGAAGACGGCGGCATCGAAGCGGCGGGCGTGGGCGATGATCGTCGCGCGATCCCAGGGTTGGCGCTGCACCTGGCCCATCGCGTCCACCATCGCCTCGACGGTCTGCGCGCCGAAGAGGACGCCGGTGACGCCGTCGCGCACCGATTCCGCCGAGCCGCCGCGCCCGTAGCCGACGACCGGCCGCCCCGCCGCCATCGCCTCCAACTGCGCAATGCCGAAATCATCCTCGGCGGGGAAGAGCGTCGCGGTGCAGCGGGCATACTTCTCCCGCTTCTCCTCGTCGGAAATCCAGCCGAGGAAGCGGACGGTCGGCCCGGCAATCGCTTCCAGTCGCTCGCGGTCTCGCCCCGTGCTGGCGATCTCCAGGCGGACACCGAGCACGTTCGCGGCGTGGATGGCAAGGTCGATCCGCTTGTACGGCACGAGCCGG
The DNA here is from genome assembly GCA_051002645.1 of Thermomicrobiales bacterium. GTDB lineage: Bacteria > Chloroflexota > Chloroflexia > Thermomicrobiales > JALYUS01 > JALYUS01. The sequence goes on along the minus strand of JBPCMC010000251.1, from coordinate 13,569 downwards.
GAGACGAGGAAGAAGAAGGGCTCCGGCTCCTCCGGCGTCCCTGGCGGCGGGGCGTATCGCTCCGTCTCCACGGGCGGGTAGATGACTGTCGCATCCCGCCCGTAAATGCGCGCGATCCGCACGGCGACCGTCCGCGAGTTGGCGATGAAATGGTCCACCCGGGTGGAGGTCGCGCGATCCCACCGGCGCAGGGTGGCGAGGAGCGGGCGAATACCGAGATCGACCACCCGCCCGAACCCCTCGCGTGAGGCGTACGCCTCGTAATTCCAGGCAAAGCGCATCGGCGCGTGGCAGTAACAGACATGGAGCGCGCCGGGCGGCACGCGCACGCCCTTCCCAAACGCGCTCGATGAACTGACGATCAAGGGATAGTCGCTGAGATTGAAACTCGCCATCGCCAGCGGATAGAGGGGCAAATACGGCTGATGATGCCGCATCACTCCCGGCAGGTGCTGCATGAACGACGGATGAATCTCCCACTCCCGGTATGCGTCGGGCATCCGCTCGCGGTCATAGATGCTCGTATACACCGGCGCATCGGGGAACAATGCGTGCAATTGCTCCACGACCCGCTCCGCTCCACCATTCTGGTTAAGATAATCGTGCGCCAACGCGACGCGGGGGAGCATTGATGAATGCGATGCACTCCGCGCTGTTTGGCTCTCATCAGTCATCACGATACACGCGCAATCGATAGGCTCGTTCGTAGGGGCGATTCGTGAATCGCCCCCCGATGCCTGGGACATCCCCTGACCAGCCGGCAACGAGCGGAACAACAGGGAAGGGCGGTTCGCGAACCGCCCCTACGAACGAATTGGCGTTTCATTATCTTCAATCTACTCAGCCCTCTATCCGCCCTAATATGCGCCCCTCATGCTCAGAACTGCGCGGGGGGTACGGAGGAGGATTTCGAGATCGAGGCGGAAGGACCAGTTCTCAGCGTAGTAGATATCGAGGCGGACCATCTCCTCGAAGGTCAGATCGCTGCGGCCGGAGACTTGCCAGAGGCCGGTGATGCCGGGCGTGACGGTGAGGCGTTGATGGTGCCACGGCTCGTAGTGATCCACCTCGGCGCGCACCTGCGGGCGCGGGCCGACGAGGCTCATCTTGCCGATCAGGACGTTGAACAACTGCGGCAACTCATCCAGACTGGTCGGGCGGATCAAGCGTCCGACGCGCGTGCGGCGTGGGTCGTCTTTGTGCTTGCGGAGGCGGATGTCGCCGTTGCCGTTGGAGAGAACGATTTCCTTCATCTGCTCCGCGTCTGCGGACATCGAGCGGAACTTATAGCAGGTGAAGTCCTTGCCGTTTTTGCCGACGCGCGTCTGCTTGATGAAAATCGGGCCGGGGGTGTCGAGCCTGATTGCCAGGCCGATCAGCAGCATCGGGATCGCCGCGACGATCAGCGCGGCGGTCGAACCGAGGATATCGACGCCGCGCTTGACCCAGAGATTCCAACCGCGGATGCGACTGGCGCGCACGCCGATCAGCGGCACGCCGTTCAGTTCATTGATCTGCACCCGGCCGAGCGAGAGTTCGAAGATGTCCGGCACCAGTTGAAAACCCACGTCCGCGTCGCGGCAGGCGGTGATGACGCCGAGGATACGGTCGTGCGCCTGCGGCGGCAGGGCGATGACGACTTCCGAGATGCCCTCGTCAGCGATGATCCGCGCCAGCGCGTCGCTCTCCCCCAACTGCTCGGGCCGGATGATGCTGCGGCTGGTGGCGATGGCCCAGTCCTCCCCGACGGGGAGATCGTCCACGAAGCCGACGAGGTGGAAGCCGAGATCGTTGTGCGTGGCGAGGTAGCTCATCACCCGCTGCGCCGCCGGGCCGGAGCCGACGACGACGGCCCGCTCGACCCCAATGCCGCGCTGCCAGAGTTGGTCCCGCACGAACCGCCGCACGCCGCGTTCGAGCGTCAGGAGCAAGAGGATGGCTGCCCAGGCATAGATGACAAAGAGGCGGGATGAGACGAACTCCGGTCGCAGGAAGACGACTACCAGCACGGCGGCGTTCGCGACCGTCACCGCGCCCCAGGCGATCGTCACCTCCGCGAGCAGGCTCGTGCCGCGCGGCAGCCGGTAGAGGCCGCGCACGCCGAACGCGACCACAATGGTAAGGACAAGCAGGACGATGTACGAGCGGTAGACCGCGAGCGGTTGCTGATTATACGACTCGACGGCGCCGCCCAGTTGCGCGTCATAGCGCACCCAGTACGCGAGCCGGAAGGCGAGCGCGACGGTGACGGCATCGAGGAGCAGGAAGGCGAGGATACCGAGCGGCTCGAACCAGCGCGGATACGCGGCGCGTGCGCCATGCGTCAGCGGAGCGGCAGCCGATTCGGTGCGTTCTCGCTCAATCACAGACACGATAGTGTCGCACCTCCGCCGACCGATCCTCTCACCGGACTCCCCTCCGGCGTTCGCGGGGTGAGTATAGCATACCGCAAAGTGTACGTACACACAAATTGGCGATACTCTGCATGTTGCCAGCGAGAGAACCCGAATGAGAGAAACACCGGCGACCCATCGTTTGTGTCATCCCAGCGGGCATGGCGACCGAGTGCGCGCCCACGTTCACTCGGCACGCGACTGTCTGATCGCCGGATACCAGACGCCCACTTGTCCGGGCGGCAGGGCGCCCGGACTCATGTTGTGCATCGTCAGCATGGCGAGATCCACACCCTCGACCACGCGCCGCACGGGTGGGAGCGGCTGGCCTCCGTAGGCGATTGCTCGCACGAGGGCGAGGGTGGCATCGAGCGAGGCTGCGGTGACACCGAACGCGCGGGGCGGGGCGGACACCTCATCCTCATCGACCTCGAACCAGTCGCGCGGCGCGAACTCGATCCAATACGGCACTAATAGCGGCATCGGCGCGCGGGGTACGGCGGGCGGCGAGACCGTCACGAACCACCCCCGCCAACTTCAAGAAGGTTACCGGTATGCGCATCGAAGATTTGCCGCGCTTTCTGGAGAACCAAGGAATGCGCTTCTACCGTGCCGGACGCATTGACGGTCGGCGGAATGGAAAGTCGGAAGTCGCCGGTCGCTTCGACGCGGCAGACGAGGCGATCCGATAGGTTATACGATTCACTAAGGGATAACTGCGACGCCGGGAGGAACGTCACGCTCGCGATAGTGATCGGACCGAATACATCGATCTTGCCGAAGTACGGATGGGCGAGGACATAGGCGGCAGCGTCATCCGCCGTGAAATTCGGCGTTTGCGGGTCTGTGCCGGACGTGCGCGGCACGATAGCGGGACCGCCCACAAAAGGAGTTGGCGCAATAGTGGCCTGCGGGGAGAAGACGGCGGGCGACCCGCCGCAACCAGTGCCACCGGCCGACGTGGGCGTCGGCGCGGGGTGGCAAAGCGTTGGGATGGCCCCTACCGGCGTGCCGGGCACGATGAAGGTCGGCGGAACGGAGGTGAGCGTCGATGCGGGCTGCGGGGACGAGACAAAAAAGAGTGGCGTAATGAGATGGTCGCCGTCATCGGCCGCGACAGACGCATCATGCCGGACGTACGCGAACGCAAGCGGGCCGACGCCCACGAGCAGCAGGAAGGCGCAGCAGCAGATGATGTAGATGGTGATCCTGCGCATGGGCGTCGCACCTCCGAATGCTCGACAAGGGGCTCGTGCGGCCAGTATAGCACCGGCGAAAGCGAGGCACGGAGATCGGCGTCACGCGCCCTCGCCGAGGGCGCGCACGCTGGCGAGGGTGTCAATCTCCGCGAGCGGCTTATCGTCGCGAACGCGCAGAATGCGCGGGAAGCGGAGCGCGTAGCCGCTCTTGTGCCGCTTGCTCTCCTGTACGGCATCGAAGGTCACTTCGAGGATAATGGCCGGCTCGACGGTGCGGGCGCGGCCGTAATCCTGGCGGGTGTGGGCAAGGAACCATTGCGTCAGCTCGGCGATTTCGGCGTCGGTCAGGCCGCTGTACGCCTTGCCGATCGTGAGGAGCGTCGGATCCGACTCTGAAGCGCGGACGGCGAAGGTGTAATCGGAAAGGACGTGCCGCCGCTTGCCGTGCCCCCATTCGACCGCCGTCACGACGACATCGAGGCTCGCCAGCGCCCGCTTCACCTTCCGCCACTCCGCACCGCGCCGGCCCGGCGTGTAGGCGGAATGCGGCAACTTGACCATCAACCCCTCGTTGCCGCGCGCCCGCGCCGCCACGAAGAGCGCGTCGATCTCCGCCGGGTCGGTCACGCGCTGGGCACGCGAGAGGCGGACGGGGAGCCCTAACCCCCCGGCCTCTTCCCCAGTGGGGAAGGGGGTGACTCAGCCTCATCTGAGAGGGATATGTCGGGCTGTTGGAGGAGTTTGGCGAGAAGGGCGCGGCGGTCGGTCAGGGGGCGGGCGAAGAGGAGGTCGCCGCTGTGGGAGAGGAGGTCGAAGGCGACGAAGACGACGGGGATGTCGCGCAGGAGATCCTCGGTGACTGCTTTGCGACCGAGGCGTTGCTGGAACTGCGTGAAGGGCAGTACCCTCCCCTCCCGCTCGCCGATGATCTCGCCATCGAGTACGAAGGGGCCGGGCAGCGCGAGCAGCGGCGCGTGCAACTCCGGGAAGCGGTGCGTCACGTCGTCGAGGGTGCGCGAGTAGATGGCGAGGCGGTCGCCCTCGCGATGCACCTGGGCGCGGATGCCGTCGAACTTGTCCTCGACGAGCGCCCATCCCTCGGGCAGGTTCGCCAATGCCTCCTCCGGGGAGGCGGCGGGCGTGGCGAGCATCGCGCCGAGGGGGTGGAAGAGGCGGAGTTCCGCCCGCTCCAATGCCCCGGCGCGGGCGAGGACGGCGACTTCGCCGAGGTCGCCGAGCAGCATCGCCGCGTGGCTGACCGCCGCCAACGGTCGCCCGAAGCCGCGCGCCAGCGCATCCTCGACGAGTCCCTGCTTGAGACCGATGCGCAGGTCGCCGGAAACGAGCTTGACGAGATAGGCCGCCTCCAATGGCGTGGCACAGCGCAGCAGGTCGGTGAAGAGGGTCGTCTTCGCCTTCGTCCCGGCGGTAACGGCAAGTTCCTCCACCGCCGTCTCGACCGCAGCGAGCGTGAGCGTCGCATCGGCGGGCACATGGTCAGGGAGGATCGCTCGCGCCACTTCACCGAGTTCGCCCAGACGCACGGAGAGCGGCGCGATCTCCTCGCGCGTCATCCCGGAGAGGGTGACGAGCGTCTGCACGATGGCCGCGCCGCCGACCTGCAGGACGCGCATATCGTGCTGCGGGAAGACTTGGCCGGCGATGTAGCGCGCCGCGATGGCGAGGTCGTTATCGCCGATCGCCGTGAAATAGGTGGCGAGCAACGCCATCCTCTCCAGTTTCTTCGTCGTGTCGCGCACCCGATCCGCCACCGCTGCCAGCGTCTCGAACGGCACGGACGGCGTCTCCTGCGCAAACGTCACCGGCGTCATCGGCTAACCCTTTGAACCACAGAGGCACAGAGAGCACAAAGGAGAGAAAGAGGGGAAAGAGAAGAAGAGAAGATGAAATCGTGTTCTCATAATGCTTTTTCCTCCGTCCCTCTCTGTGTTCTCTGTCGGGCGCCCTCTGGGCAGCATGTGGTTCAATCTCATTCCCGCCTACATGCCGGCGAGGAAGTGGGCGTCGATGCCGCGATCGCGGAGAATGGTGGCGAATTTCGTGCCACCGTGGACGGTGTAGACGCGTTGCGCGCCGCTCTCCTCGACGTAGCGGATGAGATCGTCGAAGCCCGCATGGTCGGAGAGGGGCAGGACGCGGCCGACATCTTTGTAGATATTGAACGCGCCGGGGTGGAGCGCCCAGCCGGTGAGCAGGATCGTGCGGACCGGGGCGATGGCGCGGAGCATCGCGTGCTTGCGCACGGAGGGCGGGCAGAGCAGGACATTGTCCGCCACTTTGCCGCGTTCATAGCGCACGTACGGGCCGGGGAACGAGACGCCGCATTCCTCGTAGATGCGACAGAGCGTGTCCACCGCGCCGTGGCACATGACGGGGTAGCCCCAGCCGGTGAGCAGATGCAATGCCTCCTGCGCCTTGCCGAGCGCGTAGCCGAGGACGACGGGCGCCTCCCCTTCCGCGTAGGCCGCCTCGATCTCCGCCTGGAGCGCGGCATGGATGGTGGCATCGGGCGGAAAGACGTAGCGCGGCTCGCCGAAGGTGCATTCCATAATCAACACGTCGCATGGCACGATGACGCCGTTCTCCGCAGCGACATTCGGGCGCAATTTCATATCGCCGGTGTAGCAAATGCGCGTGTCGCCCGCCTCGATCAGCGCCTGCGCCGAGCCGAGGCAATGACCGGCGGGATAGAGGGTTAGCTGGGCAGGTGTCTCACCGGGCAGATCGACCGACTCGCCGTAGGGAAGGACAGTCACCTCGCCCTCGGAATCCTGCAAGCGATGCCGGAGGATGCGCACCGTCTCCGGCGTCGCGATGATATGTCCGTGCGCCTCGATATGATCGGCGTGCCCGTGCGATACGAAAGCACGAGCGCGCGGGAGATGCGCGTCGAGCCAGAGATCGAGCGCGGGCAGGTGCAATCCTTCGTCAAAGACGATTTCGATATCGCTCATCACCCGTCCTCTCGCGACATGTTCGTACACACAGACATTGTACATTTGTTCGATTTCCGCGCTAGCCTTGTCCCACAAACAATACGTAGACAGAGTGTTTACAGAAATGACCGAGCAGTGTCGATATATATGACAAAGGAACGTACGCGTACGTTCTAGGATTTCCCTCGGGACTCGCCGACGACGAAACGGATACGGAGCGCGCCATCGCGCATCTGTGCGCCGATGGCGGTACGGCGGGCGAGCATATCGGGCAACATGATGTGGTGCTTATGCCAGCCGACCTGAATATCCAACTCGTCACCGCGCTGGTGGAGATCGACCGCCTCCATCTCCGTGAACGGCAGATCGAGAACGAGGACGATCGCTTCCCCTTCCTGCTCGATGCGCTGCGGCTGCCCGCGATAGAAGAACTGCGCCGGATCGCGGTCGCCGTAGAGCTCATCCGCAACACGAGAGAGGAGCGGCACGCCGATGATCTCCTCGGTGAAATAGGGCACGGTGAAGCGCGGCAAGGGGCCGAACGATTCGTCGATCACCTGCTGATACTTCGCCTGCGTCTCACGCATCGCGTCATAGAGGCTGCCATCGCCGCCCGCCGGGAGGACGCGATTGATGATGACGCCATCGACGAGGTAGTTGAAGAGGCTCAGATAGGTCAATGACCGCTGCGCCTCGCGGATCACCATCCGTTCGAGGTTGACGACGACACGGACGGAGGTGATGGCGGGATTGGTGAGCAGATCGCGCACCGCCGTCAGGCGCGTGACCATCACATCGACCGAATCGAAGACTTCGTCCCCCGCAACAGGCATCGAGGTGACGCGCCGAACGACCGGCCGCATCATCTTCGCCATGCGGCGGGCGGTTGGGAAGAGGCGCTCCATCCACCAACTCATCACGTCCGGCAGGCTGAGCAATTTCAGTGTCTCGCCGGTCGGTGCGGCGTCGACGATCACCGTGTCGTACGCGCCGCTCTCCGCGTGCCCCTTGATGCGCAGGAGAGCGAATAACTCCTCCGTACCGGGCATGACCGTCAGTTCTTCATTCGTCAGCCCCTCGAAGCCCTGCCAGGCGAGGAGGTCCGTCAAATATTGCTGCACACGGCCCCAGTTGCGCTCCATCTCGTGCAGAGCATTCACTTCCTGCGCCCAGAGATTCGGCGAGATCTGCAGCGGTTCGGCGCCGAGCCGCGTGTCGAGCGCGTCACCGAGCGAGTGCGCGGCATCGGTGCTGAGGACGATCGTGCGCTGGCCGCGTTCGGCGCAACGCAGCGCGGTCGCCGCCGCGACGGTCGTCTTGCCGACGCCACCCTTCCCTGTGTGGACGAGAATCCGTACCATCGCTCCCTCGGTTCACCGGTCATGCACGAGACGTGCAACGCTTCCGCCAGTATCGCACCAGCCCGCGCGTGCGTCATGCGACCGGACGTACCAGGCGACGCCTCCGTGCGACTTGCGCGCCCGATTCGTGAAAGCGGAACGACGATTTTCATCCAATACCACGATCACGCGATAGAGCAGAAGTGGGATATGTGATAGACTGCCCGTCGATTCATGATGTTGCACGGTAGACGCGCGACATTCGTTTCATTGTTCTCAGATGCCAAACCTGTGACGGTATAGAGTACCAAGAGATCAACGAGAATAAACGCGCGACTATTCATTTCTGTCAATCCTTTGTCGTTTATATTGATGATGATTATGTCTCTCAAGACGACATTGAAAGCGAGCGGCACGCGTCGTGATGCCAATTATTGTCCGTGAAACGCTCTGAAGTGCCGCTTCCGTGGGCTTAACCCGAGCGCGGCGGCTCGTACGACGTCTTTTGCATCACCGGGTGGTGCCGGTATTGTTCGATGTTTTTTCGTAATGGTTATCGTGGCGATCTCTCCGCGATCGTGCCTGATTGTGGAGACCACTTCTGACCATGAGGCGCAGGCTTCTGGTATGCAATTACAATCGCATACCAGCCATCTGATCGTGTTCACTGGATAGGTCGCGACTGGGGAGGGAGTAGCGATATCGGCGCGTCTTGCGTCCTGGCACGATCGTGCTACGCCGTGGAGCCGCCATCGATCGGTAACGCGGCGCCGGTGACGAACGAGGCGGCATCCGAGCAGAGCCAGACTACCGCTTGCGCAATCTCTTCCGGCGTACCGAGGCGACCCATCTGTCGCTCTTTCAGATTCGCGGTGATCTCCGGCGTGAAAGCACGCGCGACCATCGGCGTGTCGATCACGCCCGGGCACACGGCGTTCACGCGAATGCCGCGCCCCGCGAACTCCTGTGACGCCGACTTCGTCATGCCGATCACGCCGAACTTGCTCGCCCCATAGGCGAAGAGCAGGCGACCGCCGCGCAAACCGGCGATGGAGGAGGTATTGACAATCGCGCCGCCACCCTGCGCGAGCATCTGCGGGATCTCCTCCTTCATGCAGAGCCAGACACCTTTCAGATTGACGGCCATCACGGCATCCCACACCTCCTCCGGATAATCGAGCAAGGAGCCGACGGCCCCTTCGATCCCGGCATTGTTGTGTGCATAATCCAGCCGCCCGTACCGCTCGACCGTGGCGCGGATGAGCGCTGCGACCGCTGCTGACTGGGAGACATCCGCACGGATGAAACTCGCCTCCCCTCCCGCGTCGCGGATCATCCCGACGGTGGCCTCCGCGCCCGATGGTGCGATATCGGAAACGACGACCCGCGCGCCGAGCACGGCGAAGGCGAGGGACGATGCTCTGCCGATACCCGATCCCCCGCCGGTGACGAGGGCGACCTTCCCCTGCATCGCATCCGGTTGCATGATCACGGACATGTCTCGCCCTCCTCTTGTTTCCCCCGAGAGGGAAAGTACCGCACAACTGCACAGCTTGGCGTTGTCTCTATTGCGTTCTGTGTGGTGCCCCAACTACGATCCTACCACCACTGGGCAAGCGCCTCGGCCACGCAACGTGGTTTCTCTCTCATTCAATGAGCCCGATGTCCTCGCAACGAAAAACGCCCCGTAGCGGGGCGTACGATGCGAAATCGTGATTTTCCGTATGAAAACGGGCCATTTCAGGCGATTTTCGGGCTTCTACGCCCCTGCCGCGCTGTCGGGCGCGAAGGGGAGTTTCTTGCCGGGGTTCATGATGCCGTGCGGATCGAGCGACCGCTGCATCTGGCGCATCAGCGTGACGGCCGCACCGAGTTCGGCGTCCGCGTAATCGCGGCGGACGACGCCGATGCCGTGCTCGCCGCTCGTCGTGCCGCGATATTCGAGGGCGAGGTTGTGGATGTCCTCGGTGAGCAACTTGGCGCGCTCGATCTCCTCCGGCGTGTGATGGACGACGATCGCGCTATGGACATTGCCACTGCCGATGTGGCCATAGAGGACGACGGCGACCTGCCGCTTCTCCGCCGCCTCGGCAATCTTGCGCAAGGTAGCGGGCATGTCTTTGAGCGGGACGCAGATGTCCTCGCCCATGCCGACGCGCGTGCCGCCGGCGATGACGAGTGAGGAGGCCGCGCCGAGCGCCGCCCGACCCGCCCAGAGCGGTTCCATCTCCTGCGGGTTGGTGGCCGTCTCAACACTCGTCGCCAACTCGCGCGCCACCTGCTCGATGCGACCGACGGTGTCCGCGACGACCGCCGAGGTGCCGTCCGCCTCGATGAGGAGCATCGCGGCGCACTCGACCAGTTTCAACTCCGGCTTGTAGATATTGACGGCGCGGATGGCGGAGCGGTCCATGATCTCCAGCGCGGCGGGGAGGATGCCGCCGCGGAAGATGCGGCGCGTCATCTCAGCGGCGTCCTCCAGGCTGTCGAAGCGTGCCACGACGAGGCCGCGCGACTCCGGTTTGGGAATGATGCGCAGGCGCAACTGGGTGATGACGCCGAGCGTCCCCTCGGACATGATGAAGAGCGGCGTGAGATTGAGGCCGGAGACGGATTGGAGCGCCTTGGAACCCTCGCCGCCTGTCCAGATCACCTCACCCGTCGGCAGGACGATCTCCAGGCCGAGGACGTAGTGCAGCGTCGGCCCGTATTTGACGGCGCGCATGCCGCTGCTGTTGTTCGCGGTCATGCCGCCGACGCTGGCGATCTTGCTGCTGCCGGGATCGGGCGGGAAGATCATGCCGAAGCGGGCGAGCGCGTCGTTGAGGTTGGCGTGGATGACGCCGGGCTGGCAGAGCACCTGCAAATTGTCGGCGTCGATCTCGATGATACGGTCCATCACATTCAACGCGATGACGATGCCGCCGTAGTGCGCCACCGCGCCGCCGCTGTACGCCGATGCGGAGCCGCGCGGCACGACGGGCACTGTGTAGCGGTTCGCCACCTGCATGACGGTGACGACATCCTGCGTGTCGCGCGGCAAAACAACGCAATCGGGTCGGCCGGGGTGGGCCTCGGAGTTGAAGGAGGCGTCGTAGGTGTACGGAAAGAGCGCCGCCGGGTGGGTGACGACCCGCTCCGCGCCGAGCAGCCGCACCAGCTCCGCGACCGCCGCCCGCGCGTCTTCGTCCCGCCGCAGCAGAGGCGGCGGCTTGGCATCCATCCCCGCCGTCGCGACCAACTTCTCCTCCATCACCGACATCGCGGCCTCCTGCCTACCCCCTAGCCCCTTCCCGAAACGGGAAGGGGAACCGGATTCAGATAATGTCGCTTTTCTTTCCTCTCCCCTCCCCTTCCCGCGTCAGAGGGGCCGGAGATAGGCCGTCATTCTAGCACTATGAGCCGTACCGCACTCCCCACGCATTCAGTGAACACATGCAACGGCAGAAAAAAGTGGAGCCGATAATGAGACGACCCGCGAGGCAATCAGGGATAGCGTTGGCGTCATCGAGATGCCACAATCACGCAGGGATATGTCTACCATCTCCCCGAGCAAGCCGAGGGCGTCACCACCGGGGATTGAACCACGAAGACACGAGGAGCACGAAGAAGGAGCGAAGGGGATCAGTTTCTCCCTTCGCTCCTCCCCTTCTTTTCCTTCGTGTCTTCGTGTCTTCGTGGTTGATAGCCCTATGGTGTCGGGGTAGGAGTATTCTGCGGGGCGGTTGTCGGCGTCGGAGTGAGGACAGTCGCATCTGGCGGGACGGTCGCGCCGGGACTGTCATCGTCCGATTTCTGGTCGCGCTGCTGATAGAGGCTCTGCCCCAGGTCCTTGAACTGCGCGATCACGGCGTTGATCTTCGCTTCCGCGTCGCCGACCGTCTCGTCCTTGTCATGCGCGACGGCATTCAATTGTTGCTGCATCTGATTGATGAGGTCCTTGACATTGTCCGGCACCTGCATCGGATCGTCCACCGGCACGACGTATTGGTACGCATCGGCGACAGTCGTGCAGCGCGTGCATTTGACGTTGAGCGCGACCGCCACGTTCTGCGGCGCGACGGTCGTCGCGGTGCGGCTGCGCAGGTCGATTTGCAGCGCGACGGCGAAGGTCTGGCAATCCGTGCAGGAACCATACGCCTCGGCGTCATTCTGGGGCTCAACCGTATCGCCGGGGATGCGATTCAGTTGGATCTTCGCCTTCACGCGCAGGCGGTTATCGGTCTTGTTGTTGACTTTGACGATATTGTTGAAGTTCCCCCGGTTCTGATTGTCCTCGTAGCCAACATCGTCGTTGTTGCCATGCTGACCGTTGCCGTTCTGCGCATTCCCGTCCTGTCCGGTCGCGGCAGGCGTGCCACTGGTCGCGCTCGCTGGTGCGGCGGCAGCGGCTGCTGGTGCTGCGGACGTACCGGCGGGCGTTGACGCAGCCGTTATCGGTGCGGAGGTGGCGGTGGGCGCGACGGTGGCCGTCGGAGCAGTCGTCGGGGCCGGTACGGGCGTCGGCGGTGGCGCGCCGAGGCCGCCGACCGTGTTATCGGGTGTGGCGGTGGGAGCGTCGGCGCGCGTCGCGATGCTGCCGAACGCGATACTGAGGATGAGCACAACCACGAAAAGCGGCGTGATCCAACGGGTGCGCCGGCGTGCGGACGAATACGATCTCACAGGTGGGGACTCCTTTCGTTCATCGAATGCATCACTACGGCGTTGGCGTTGGCGGCACGGTTGGCGCTGCGCCCGGATTACTGGGGACCGGGGTACCGGCGGGCGCGGTCTGCGGCGCGGCGCCAGCCGGTGCGGTGCTCAACAATGCCGTACTCGCGGGCGTGGCGCCCGTGCCCACGGGTGCGGTCGTCGCCGGGGCGGTGGATGGCGCGACGGTCGAGAGTGATGCCCCCGTCGCGACCGGGGCGGACACACTGCTCGCCGGTGCGGTGCCTACCGGCGCGGGCAGCACGGTTGGCGCGATGATTGGCGCGCGGACTGGCGCCTGCGGGACAACCGGTGCCTGTGTTGGCGCGCCGGTCGGTACGGGCGTCCCGCTTTCCGGCGTGCCAGATGGCGTTGCCCCCGGCGTCCCACTCGGGGTGCCGGTAGCACCCGGCGTCTCTGTCGCGCCGGGCGTTCCCGTCCCACTTGGGGTACCGGACGCGCCGGGTGTACCAGCAGCGCCCGGAGTCCCGGCGGGCGTCGCCGCAGCGGTCGCCTGATCGGGTGCGGCGGTCGGCGCGCCGATAGGCGAGCGGAAGGGCACGGGCACGGCGGGCGGTAGGGCGTCAGCGACCGTGCCGCGCTCGTCCGCAGCGATCGGTGTCCAGTTATTCTGCGCCGCCACCGGGCCCGACTGACCGCCGAAGGAAAGATTCGGCACCCAGAGATAGACGAGGAGCGCGGCGATGGCGGCGGTCGCGAGTGAGCCGATCACCCGGCGACCCGGCGTCGGCTTGCTCCAGTTCCAGAGCAGCCGCATCAGCGTGCGACCGAGCGTAAAGAGCGTGAAGCCCAGCCCGGCCACCGGCAGCGCCAGCAGGAGGATCTGCAAGATGGCGAGCGCGACGCCGCCGTAATGACCGCCGCTCAATGCGCTCGACAGCGCGCTCCCCTGCTGGTGGAACGAATCCCAGGCGGTGGCGAGGATGCGCGGCACATTCTTCAGCATCTCGAAGAGCAGGAAGGCGAG